>CAYYZJ010000730.1:0-7547 GCA_964475615.1 uncultured Flavitalea sp.
GCTGCTAAACCGGTAGCTCTTTAGCTTTTCTTTGAGCCGGTCAATGGCATCCGCAATTACGGTGAGGCGCTCATCGGCTGAAAAGGTTTTTAGCTCAAAATCTCTACCCTGGCCATCCAGCTTCAGCAGAAGTTCATCATATAGTTCTTTGGCAAAGTCAAGCATGGTACCGGGAAATCTGATCATTACATGCTTAAAGCTAAAATCTATTTTCTTAACTCAGGCTGTGAAAAATGGATCTTTCAGGTGTTAGCGCCTTTTTAAAAAAAAATTTCCCCAAAACCGTGAAAAATTGAAGGCTCAGGTGTTAGCGTTTTTTTTACAGAAAGTAAACCCTCTTTTTCCTGTCGAATGGTTTAATATGTAATTTGGTATAACCAACATGAGCAACCTAACTCCTCGCCGGATCGTAGGCGGTTTTAATCGCAGGGAAGCCAGTGCTATTATCTGGGTTTATGATGAGTATTATCCCTATGTGCTGGGCATAGTAAAAAAATTGACCGGGAATTCAGCGGATAGTGAAGACCTTTGCAGGGATATTTTCGTAAAGCTGCTTGGCAATCCCGGTCGCTTCAATGAGCTGAGAAAAATTGAACTCTTTCTTTACAATACGGCCAGGAATATTTCGCTGAACTACCTCAGGCATCAACAGATAATCAAAGACAAATCGGCTGACATAGAACGTCACCTGACGGAGATCAGCGAAAGTTCATTAACCCTGGCAGAGATCAGTGCATCCTTAACAGGTATGATCTATAAAGCCATCGAAAAGCTTCCGCCCCAGACCAAACGGATTTTCATTTTGCACTACATCCAAAAACTGGAAAATGATGAGATTGCCAAACAGCTCGGCATTTCTGAAAGAACAGTGGCCAACTATAAAGCTATCGCCCTGCGAAAGCTTAGAATGGAAATTCCGAAAAAGCGCAGTCTGAGCAGTTTACTATTGTTATACTTTTTGTTATGAACAACACTCAACATATTACAATCTTATTATTCCGGTTCATCCGCAACGAACTAACGCAGGAGGAAGAGCTTGAGCTTTCCAAATGGCGCAGCCTGTCCGTCGAAAATGAACGGTTCTTTCAGCGTGAAACCGATCCTGAGCATCTGCGATCGGAAATCAGTCAGATATATGCGAGTAAAGACCGGGTGCTAAAAAAGATAAAGGGTCAGTATCCTTTTACAGATAGTGTCAGGATGGAGCTCTTTATGCGTTCCCGCCGATTTCAACGGATTGCAGCTATTTTCATGATTGCCATTGCAGCAGTTTTTTTGTTGATCAAATTGCGCATTAATCAGGCTAACCGAAGTAACGAACTGCTGGCAGGGACTTCCCGCGCCACGCTGGTATTCCCCGATGGGGCTGCCCGGGATTTGGATGGTGGAGAACCCATGTATGTTGCGGTCGGCAATCCCGGTGCAAAAAAAGAGGCATATTACCGGCTGTATACTCCCAGAGGCGGAGAGTTTTGGCTTAAACTTCCCGATCATACCCTGCTAAAGCTCAATGCCCAAAGCTCAATAAAATATCCTGCGAATTTTTCAGGCGATTCCATAAATCTTGTTGTTGAAGGCGAGGGATATTTTGAAGTAGATAGAAAATCAAAAGCACCGCTGCGGATTGCCATTCCGGGCATGCAGTTGGAAACTTCCGGAGCACGTTTTAATATTACTGCTTACCCGGATGATTCCATGTCTACCATTACCATGCTCGAGGGAAACATGCTGATCCATCCCAAACAGGCTTCCTCCGGATTTATTCTCTACCCCGGCCAGCAGGTACAGATGAGTGCCGGCAGATTAATATCGCTGCAGGATGCAGATACCACCCAAATCATTGCATGGAAGAATGGCAGAACTTATTTTAAAGATGCCAGTGTGCAGTATATTATGCAGCGCATTTCACGCTGGTATAATATAGATGTATACTACCAGGGAAAGATATCAGATAAAATGTTTAAGGTTGACCTGTACCGCAATGCTCCGCTCCTTGACCTGCTGAACATCCTTAAACATCAAGGTATTCGGTATACCATCGAAAAAAGAACAATCACCATCAGCCTGCAACAAGAAAGCCCCATCCCGCCGGAGGCGAGACAGGGACTTTTTGGATTTGCCGGAATTGCTCAGTTATCTCCCGGCACCGTAATCTGGCTTACTGCGCCCAGTACACTTCCCGCAACAGCGAGGTAACCTGCAACAGTAACAACTATTGTAGGTAAAGCAACAGGAGAGGCCATGATGGCTGCGCTTATGGCAGCCAGGGCCAGCCCGATATTCCTCAGCTTTTGAAAGAAGGTGGGTGTAGGCGCTACAGCCCGTTCAATCAAATTCATAGGGATTTGATTTGATGGTTATAAAAACCCGGTCTTTCCGGTCAAGGGCTTCGTAAACAAGACTGATCAGCTTCACAAATGCCGTCCTGGAACAAATGCCTTTTCCGGCTCCGGTTATCACAGACACCGGAGCGATACAGCCCTTCAGTTCATGCATTGCATCATTGGCAGGGTGAATGAGAATACATTCGCGCTGCGGTACATTCATTACCTGCAAATGCCGGTTGAACTTAGGGCTCCATCTTTTTATCAGCTCATATCTTCCTTCAGGGATGCACGAAACCCGTGCGTGGTTGTCCTTCCAGGGTAGTTCGATGCTGTACATCATCAAATGATCCTGGTAAAGGATTTTTCCATTGGTTCCCTGCAGATAATATGTTCTGATAAACTCCAGTTCCATAACAAACAATTTTAAATAACCCCTCCCATAAGGAAGGGGTCTTTTTCTCCCGCCTGAAGCGGGAGGGTTTTCACAGGAGGACGTTTGGTATTTTTCTCCCCTATGGTAATGCAAATATGCCCCTGCCCTGAAGACTGCTTTCCCAGTGCGATACCAAGTTGGGAAAGATTTTTTTTGGGATCTTTTTACCGCTTTTTTCGACATGAAACCGGATTCGATTTGCCTTTTGTTCGCGGGTTCTTCGGAAGTTCTTCGGGAAGTCTCCTGGAGTTCTTCGGCAATTCCCGAAGAACTCCCGAAGAAATGCCGGAAAAATATCGAAGCAAACAGCTTTCCGGTACTTTCCGGCCTCCTGAAAAAACCTTTCCCAACTTGGCATCATATTGGGAGATCCCGCCCAAAAAACAGATCACCTTTGCAGCAGCAGCAGGGTTCCGGATCCGGCAAATGGATGGACTGCGGTTAAAGAATGATCCCATCATGATGCCGGAGATGCAAAGCATGATCCTGCTGCCTGCATAAACCATTTTTTTAACTATTAAAAATCCAAATCATGGGAAAGATCGAACAGGGTTATCTCGGCGGTTTCAGGGGAAAGCTGGGAACTGCTGTGGGCAGTAAATGGAAAGGCATCAATGTAATACGCAGCAGGCCTCCCAAAAAAAGAACTGCCCCTCCTTCAGAATTACAGTTAGAGGTACAGGCGAAATTTGAGCTGGCAAACAGATTTCTGCGTCCGCTGAATGATCTGCTGGAGAAAACGTTTAAGAAAGCTGCAGTCGACATGTCCGGCTTCAATGCCGCTTTATCGGAGAATCTTCCGGATGCCATTGCGGGTGATTATCCGAACATTACTATTGACTATAGCAAAGTAATGCTAAGCAAAGGAGGCCTGGCCGGAGTACCAAGCCCGGCCGCTGCTTCAACTGCAGCCGGAAAGCTGACCTTTACCTGGACGGACAATAGCGGCAAAAAGAATGCGCTCAGCTCCGATCTGGTATTCGTAACAGCTTATAACGAGCAGTTGAACGAATGGGATTACGATCCAAAGATCGCTGCAAGAAGTGCAGGAACCTGCACATTGGATGTAGCCGCATTCAGCGGAAAACCGGTTCAAACCTATATCGGGCTGATATCTGCCGATGGCAAGAAGATAGCCACGAGCCAGTATACAGGCGTGGTGAATATTCAGTAAGCCGGGATCCCTGTAGTTGCCTGTAAAGGCTGCCTTGCGTTAGCAGGGCGGCCTTTTTAATTTCAATGATCTTCAAATATCTATCAACTCCGACAAGGAGATTCATAAAGTCTTCGGGATTTCAAATAAAGAATGAATGGTGGGATTGACTTACCGGTTTCAATTATTTCGATCCCTTGCACTTATTACACACCCTGGCAAGATTGGCTTGGGGCTTATGAAGCTCCGAATGGACAGTAATGCGTTTCTTCAAGCAGAAGTGCTTTCTAGCTCTTATTCGGCCTAAGAGTTCTTATCTGATAAATTATAAACCATCCACAAATTATTAGAGTAAAAAAGTGAGGGACAGTGTCTGTAAGAAGCCTGCTTCTTACATCATTAGAGGTACGATTGAGCGAACTAAATATAAAATAGAATACTTGAAATCCTAATGAAAAGAACCCCAAGGCTATCAAAATGAGTTTCCAGATTGTCCTTGTAATATCATTTTTCATAACAATTTTATTCAGTTGAAAACTTAATATTTGACTTTTGTTGAAGCCATGACGATATAAGGGAAGGTGCTTGGCTCCATGACATAAAAAGGGCGCTATTCACCCCTGAGTTTTCATTCATTTTATTTTTCGTCTATAAAATGATACCCAAACATCAGCCTTATTCATTTCGATGGCAAGATGCCCAAAGAAGTAAACATCAAGGATAAAACCACTACAGAAAAACTTCAGCTCATCGAACAGCTCGAGGAAGAAGATAAACAAGCCGTATTCCGCATCATCGACGGCATGATCACCAAAGCTAGGTTCAAAGACTTCTTTCAAAAAAATGTAGCCGCACTATAATGCAAAAGCCGCAGCTTTCACTGCAGCCTTTTTTATTTTTTCGCTGAGATATTTAAGGAATAAATTTTATAGACTCAACCCCAATTGTTCCATTCAGAATCACGAGAGTCTCGCCATAATCCTTTTCCAATGCCAAGATAAATCGCAGGCAGAAGGGTCTTATCAATGCCTAGCATAGTCCCTAAAGTCGCAACACGTGTGTCTTCCTTTTTCACGTCTGGGCCGGGGCCAGCAAACATCTCCCAACCATCAGGCTCCCAACGAACGACCTCAGTTATTTGCTCGCCGCGTAAAGCTTGAATGTTTGTCACAACAGTCGAGTTTTCTGGAACCGGATAATCCCATTTTCGCACTAACCATTGCCAAACCGGTTCTGCAGATTCATCCCATTCTTTCGACATGTCTGGAATATCCAATGTATAATGCTCTGAATCAGGTATAATCTGATATGCTCGTGCAGTATCGGTTTTGTAGTAATCAAAAACGCCCAACATCATCAATTTGCTCCATGATGGATGTACACATGAAAAAGAAAACGCTCCTAGTTTACCAATCAATATCTTTTTTTTTTCAAGATTCATAGTTTTTTTAAGCTCTAAAGCGACTGCGGTAAAAATTTGCATTAGTTCATTTTTCATATAAACAATTCCACCAGCAATAATCAATTCGAATGAAAAAAGTCTCGTTAAACCAATTGTATATGCAAATCTTGGACATGCATAACTTCCTACAATAGTTACGTGATAACCATATTGGTTAATATGGGATTGAACTAACTCGGCGAACTTCCCTTCCTCAGTACTCATTTATGCAAATTTATGTGGCACTCTTTACAAACAGCAGTTCCATTATCCAAATCAGTTTTTCCTCCATCTGCATGCCTAACGACGTGGTGTCCCTGAGCTTGATCAACTGTTATGGTTACACCACATTGAGCACATTTGTTATCTTGCTTTTCCAGCATTTGAGCTTTTTCTGTATTTGTATACGTTCTCTTTGGATCACGTTCACTGGGAGGAACAGAGCCTGGCCCCTTAGGAGGCGTAGGTAATCCGTTTGACGCTTTTTCACCCGGAGGCGTCGCTACAGGATCAGTTTTTACTTCCGTATGGGCACCACTGGGTTTTTCTCCGGTGCCCCCTTCACCTTTTGTTGTCGCAAGCCCAAGTGTTACTACCGCTACAACTTTATCGGTTGTTGATGCCTTATTATCTGTTACTGTCCGAGCTGTGTTTTCTGCGTTGGTCAACCCAAAAAGTTCAGCAAGCCCATAACCAACATCTGCCAAAGCGGCTTTGATTGGTTCCGTTTTATATTGGCCAGGTGCTGCTGGATGGAATCCAAAACCGTGACTGTCTAACCAATCACCGACTATAGAACTATCTCCTAAAGGATCATTATTCAAAATTGGGTTATTCCCCATGGCCGCATAAGGGCTTTCAGCTTCAGTCGGTTTGGGATCAATCTGCCACCATCTTCCAAGCTGTGGATCGAAGCTTCTAAACTGTGTACTGTACAACTCTAGTCCGCTTCCATCGCTAAACTCTTTGTTCTGTAATTCTGATCCCTTTTTGAACTTATATTTGTTCTCATAATAAAGGGGCTTCAATGCCTGTGAACAGATGCCTCGCATTTCCAGCCCGAACGGATAATAATTACCGTCCTTTTTTGGCTAGTCGCCTGATTTTGCCGGCGTCCATTTTTTAACGTTCAAAGAACTTTTGTACTCCCAAGATAATCGATTTTTTATTTTCAATTGAAAAAAAAAGCACAGCGATTAGGCTATGCTGTTAGGTAATTATTTATCGAATAAAATTCCATTTCTTTCTTTTGTGCCAATAAATTGACTATCCAATAATCTCGGTCTCTCTCTTGCATACTGATTATATCCAACTGACTTGAAAGTTATTTGCCCGCTAGTGGTTTCTATTGTCCAATGATATTCATTGCCGCCTTTAGCATATTCCTCATTTTTGGGCTTAACAGGATTGTCTCTCAATATATCCTGTATTTGAAAGCCTATTGACTGCAAGGCAATATTTATGTCATAAACATTTCTAAAAATCAATGTTGCAGGAACTACCCAAAACTTAAAATAAGATTCTCCTTCTTTTGGATTTACCCATTCTAGGATATAATCAATGTCAAAAATTAGTTTAAAATCGCGATCATTGAAGGCAATTGCATATATCTTACAGTCATGCCATTGCATTGCCTCAAAATCGTCTTCTGTCCAAATGGTTTTTTCTAAATTGCCGCTCTCCATATCCTATGGTGTTGTTGGTGGTTTATTTTTATTTAAATCCGTTTTAGGGATTTCATCTGGATTTGCAGGTCTTACCTTTCCGTTCTCATGAACATGTGGAGTAGGAACTCCATTGTGATCTTTCCCTTTAGTATCAACCCTTTTTACTTCTTGGAAACCGGAAGGATTTCTATCATTCTTTTCATAAGTTGTCGAGCCCCGATCATTGCTTACGGTATGATCTCCCGTAGCTTCAGGATCAGGTCTTCGATTGTTTTTACCTCTACCTTCTCCGGAGCCTTGATTACTACTTGCATCAGTCTTCTTGTCTTCAGTTTTTGCCTGAGTAGAAGTTCCTGGATTTGATGCTGTGGGTGCTGAAGGAGGGGTTCCAGCAACAGGCGCAGTCGTCGGTGAACTAAATAAATCCCATAATGCTTTTATACTACCCACTACCTCTACAACAGCAGCAGCAGCATCTGCTAACGGATCTTCGGGCCCACCAAGTACAACTTCAGCAGCCCCAGCA
>CAYYZJ010000731.1:0-2020 GCA_964475615.1 uncultured Flavitalea sp.
TGCTGATCTATCTTGCCTTGCTGGTGTATGGCAGTATCGATATCAGGGCCGGTTTTTATTTCCGATCGTTATGCTCCGCCAATACCGGTAAAAAAGAAATCGCCATCAGCTTTGACGACGGACCTGCCAGGGAATATACACCCGGAATATTAAAAGTATTGAAGGAGCAAAACGTGCAGGCCGCATTTTTCTGCATCGGCAGCCGCATCGCGGGCAATGAACCCCTGCTGCGCCAGATACATGAAGAGGGTCATCTCATCGGCAATCACAGCTACTCGCATCATTTCTGGTTCGACCTGTTCCCGGCGCGTAAAATGTCGGCCGACCTGTACATGACGGACATGGCTGCAGAAGAAAGCATAGGCATCAGGCCCCGCCTGTTCCGGCCTCCTTACGGCGTTACCAATCCCAACCTCAAAAAAGCAGTTATACGTGGCCGTTATATCTCGATAGGATGGAGCGTAAGGTCGCTGGACACGGTGATTAAAGATGAACAGCGCCTGCTGAAAAAACTGATGCGCGCCGTAAAACCGGGCGCCATCGTTCTTTTTCACGATACCTATAATGTTACGCTCAGGGTGCTTCCTGTTTTCCTGCAACAGCTTTCCGAAAACGGCTACCGTGTCGTCCGATTGGATAAAATGCTTAAATTGGAACCCTATGTATAAGCGATCGATCGTGCTGGCCCTGGTTTGTGCAGGCTTTTTTGCAAAGGCCCAATATGCAGGCTATGCTCCATTGGCCGATCCTGCGGCTTTTAAAACCGCATTTGCTGCCGCTGCCCAGAAGACCGGCAGCATCAAGAGTGAATTCATCCAGGAAAAAAACCTGGGCATGCTTTCGGAAAAGATCGTCTCAAAGGGAAAGTTCTGGTTTAAAAAGGAAAACATGGTGCGTATGGAATATGAACAGCCTTTCAAATACCTGATGATCCTTAACCAGGATAAAGTTTTTATTAAAGACGGGCAGAAGGAGAACAGGATATCCACCGGTTCGAGCAAGCTGTTCAGGCAGGTCAATGCCATCATGATCGATTGCGTAAAAGGCGCTGCGCTCGATAATCCCGATTTCGGGGTTCGCCTGTTCGGCAGCGAAAAGGATTTCCTGATCGAGCTGACGCCAAAAGGCAGGAACCTGAAAGAACTGTTCAAGAACATCCTGATCAATATCGATAAAAAAGATTATTCGGCATCCCGCATCGAAATGAATGAACAGTCGGGCGATAATACCGTTATCCGTTTTGTCAACAAGGAACTCAATGCAACCATTCCCGATGCGCTGTTTACTATTCATTAGCGGGATCGTCTGCTGCTGCGCCTGCTCATCTCCCTATAAAAAACTGCAGCGGGCCAATGGCGATCTTTCCTGCCTGCAGCAATTCAAGCCTGTTTTCGGCAGGGCGCTGTATCGTACGCAGGTGGACGTGGTAGGCAGGCATCTCAGCGGACTGCTGCTCATCAAGACCATGCCCGACAGCAGCCTCCGCATGCTGTTCTCCAATGAAGCCGGTTTTAAATTTTTCGACTTTGAATTCGGCCGCGACAGCGGGTTCACGGTGCATTATATCCTGAAGCAAATGAATAAAAAAGCAGTGATCAAAACCCTGCGCAAGGATTTCGAGCTGGTGCTGATGCGCCATATCAGCGGCCCGGATGCTTATGCGCTCAGGGATCCGGCGCATGTTTACTACGCTTTCCCCCGCGAAAAAGGCGTTGACTACTATATTACGGATACCCTTTGCCGTGAGCTGATCCGCATGGAACGTGCCTCTGCGCGCAAGGCCGTTGTGGAAGCCATCATGCAGCATTATGAAAACGGGCAGCCCGATACCATCGGCATCAGGCATACGGGATTTCAATTTACCATCGCACTAAAACGGCTGGAGAACAATGTTACTGAATGATTTCTTTTTCATACGATCCATGGATGCCGGGGCAGGCACGGTAAGCGCATTGCTGGCGCTGAATCCCGCCCATCGCATATTTGAAGGCCATTTTCCCGGGCAGCCTGTTGTTCCCGG
>CAYYZJ010000732.1:0-2713 GCA_964475615.1 uncultured Flavitalea sp.
GAAAAGTATATATATTCACGCGATAGGCATCAGGCCCTATAAAGCTCAGCAATCGCCTGCGCATGGCTACTGCTCCCGCGTCGGTATAAGTGAGGCAGAGAATATTTTCGGGACTGGTATCCGTATCCAGCAGGATCTTTCCGATACGGGCGCTGAGGATCTGGGTTTTGCCTGTGCCGGGCCCGGCAATCACCATCACCGGCCCTTCTATGGTATCTACGGCACGTTTCTGTTGCTCATTCAGGCTATTATAGATGTTCAGGAAAATATCTTTCTGATTCATGATCGGGGATTCTAGGATTTTTACGGATTCGCGGATGGGATGTTTCCGAATGCCAATTTAAAGAAAAAAGCCAAGCCTGCCATTTGGCCGGTTTCGCCCCAAAGATCCGTGAAATCATATCTTGCTAATCCAAAAAATCCGCGATAATTAATCCAGAAATCCGTGATAAACATATTATTCCGGCTATTTTGTCGTTATAAACCCAGAATTCTGAATCCGAAATATGAAAAGCCATCAATCCTTTAAAGTGTACATCCTTGAAGACGACGCCTGGTATGGTTCAATGCTGGAACATTATCTTTCATTGAATCCCGAATACGAGGTTAAACGTTTTGAATCGCCCCGCGATTTTTTCGCCTGTCTTCACGAGACCCCCGATGTGGTAACCCTCGATTATTCTCTTCCTGATTGCGATGGCACAGAAGTGTTGAAAAAAATAAAGGAGCATAATCCCGATATACGGGTAATTATTATTTCCGGTCAGGAAGACGTGGCCACGGCCATCAACCTGCTCAAGAACGGCGCTTTCGATTATATCGTAAAAGATGATGATACGAAAGACAGGCTCTGGAACAGCATCCTGCACCTGCGCGAGATCAGGAACCTGAAAGAAGAAGTGGAGAGCCTCAAAACGCAGGTGGGCCGCAAGTATGATTTTTCGCAGATGATACTCGGCAAAAGCGAGGCCATGGAAAAAGTGTTCGGCATGATCGAGAAGGCCTGCAAGACCAATATAACGGTGTCGATTACCGGAGAAACCGGATCGGGAAAGGAGATGGTGGCCAAGGCCATTCATTATAATTCCGACAGGCATAAGCAGCCTTTTGTAGCGGTGAACGTGGCTGCCATTCCCAAAGACCTGCTGGAGAGCGAGCTGTTCGGTCATGAAAAAGGAGCTTTTACCGGAGCGGTTACCCGCAGGATCGGCAAATTTGAGGAGGCCGACAAAGGCACGCTGTTCCTCGATGAGATCGGCGAGCTCGATATCAACCTGCAGGCGAAATTATTGAGGGCATTGCAGGAAAGAGAGATCACCCGCATCGGCAGCAACACGGTAACGCCCATCAATGTACGCATTATCGTGGCCACGCATAAAAATCTGATGGAAGAAGTGAAGAACAAGAATTTCCGGGAAGACCTTTATTACCGGCTGATCGGATTGCCTATTCTCCTGCCTCCCCTGCGCGAAAGGGGCAATGATATCATCATCCTCGCCAAGAGTTTTACGGATGCTTTCTGCAAGGAAAATAAAATAAATAAAAAAACATTGTCGGAAGAAGCGCAGCAGAAGCTGTTGAGCTATCCTTTTCCCGGCAACGTGCGCGAGCTGAAATCCATCATGGAGCTGGCCGTGGTGATGTCCGATACGGATCTGATATTGCCGGAACACATCACCTTCAATTCCACTACCAGCATCAACGATCTGTTCAATAAGGAAACCACATTAAAAGAATTCGAGAACCAGATCATCCAGCATTATCTCGACAAATACAATAAAGACGTGCTATTGGTAGCCAGGAAGCTGGATGTAGGCAAATCTACCATATACAGAATGATCCAGAACGGTGAATTGAAAGCGAGGTAGGTTCATATCAAGTATAACATTATGGATGGAAGTTCATTCGATCTTAAAAAATCAGGAATAAAAAAAATACTCGTTGCCGAGGATGTGGAGATGAACCAGCACCTGGCCAAACATATCCTCGAATCGCACGGGCTGGAAGTATATATCGCCAATAACGGCCATGAAGCCTTGCAATTGCTCGAAAACAACACATTCGATTTTGTGCTGATGGATGTGCAGATGCCCGAAATGGACGGCATTGAAGCCACGCAGCATATCCGGCGCTTAACCGATCCCGTTAAATCGTCCATACCCATTATTGCTTTAACGGCGAATGTGCTCAGTGAAGACATCAAAAAATACCGGGCCGCGGGGATGAACGATTATCTGGCCAAGCCCTTCGATGAATCCGGTTTACTGCTGGTGATATCCAGGAACAGGATGGAGGATAATGTTTCGAGAAGCGCATTGGCGCCAAAAAAGATACCTGCGCCTTCCGGCGATAAATTATATGATCTTTCCATGGTGCAATCGATAGCCGGCGGCGATATGGGATTCATCAAAAAGATGGTTGCACTGTTTATCGAAACCGTTCCGCAGAACGTTCAGGAACTGATCGGCAATATGCGGCAGGAGAACTGGCAGCAGGTGGGCAAGATGGCGCATAAGCTCAAATCGACCGTGGATTCGATGGGCATCAAGTCTGTGCACGATGATATCCGCACCATTGAATCGAATGCCAAGCAACAGTTATCCTTACACGAAATTCCCGCGCTTGTTTATAAGGTGGAGGAGGTGATCAACCGCTGTGTGGAGCAGTTAAAAGCGGAACTGGTCTAGTTTTTTCATTCCCGATACAGCACCCG
>CAYYZJ010000733.1:0-3474 GCA_964475615.1 uncultured Flavitalea sp.
TCATGGATATTGGCCAGGTTATACTTTTCGATGATCTTTTCCATGCACATCTGTATCCAGGCCGGCACGCCCACGATAAATCCGATATCCCAGTTGGGCGCCTGCCTTACGATCTCTTCCAGCTTTTTATTCCAGTCGCGCGTGCGGGCGATCTTTTTTCCCGGCTTATAAAATGGGGAGAACCAGAAAGGAACTTTTTTTGCCGTGATGCCGCTCAGGTCGCCGGCATAGTAACCAGGGCCCTTTTGCAGGTCGGTGCTGCCGCCGATCATCAGCCAGCCCTTGCCGATGCTTTTCACGGGAATGTCCTGGTAAGTGCGCAGGGTAAGCAATTGCTTGACCATCACAATGCGGTTGCCGCGAAGCAGGTCATTGGTAATGGGAATGTATTTGCTGGCCGATTCGGAAGTGCCGGAGCTCAGCGCATAATATTTGATCTTGCCGGGCCAGCAGATATCCGGCTTGCCCTGCAGGGTCTTATGCCACCATTCTTTATATATCTTGCTGTAATCGAACACCGGCACTCTTTCCTGAAAGCTCTTGCCCACATGCTTGCTGAGCAGGATCTCATCGAAATGATATTGCTGGCCGAACTCGGTAAAGCGGGCTTTACGGAGCAGCTTCTTCAATACTTTAAGTTGCTGCCGTCTGGGTGACTTCTGGGGCAACCGCAAAGCCTTAGCCAATGAATTGGGCAATTGTACGTCAATTAGCGCCATTAGGAGCCGCAATGGTTAATTGCTCTCCAAAATTAAGATTTTGATAATAATTCCAAGAATGATTTGAAGAAAACCGGCGCCGGATCAAACTAAAATACCGGATAATTGTTGCCGTGGTAAGGGCCGGATCGATTTGCCGGATGAAAAAAGCTTAAATGAAAATAATTATGTCAATGCTCGGCTTCGCCCTTTTCCTCTCTTTCCTGCAGCAAAACAAGTCGCTTGGCGTGGGCGATCCTGTCCCCGATTTTTCATTGAAGGATCAGGACGGGAACCTGTTCAATATCCGGGATCATATCGGGAAAAAGATCCTGGTCATTTATTTCTATCCCAAGGACGAAACCAGTGTATGCACCAAGGAAGCCTGTACTTTCCGGGACGATTTTGCCGACTTCAGCAAGGCCGGCGCCATGGTCATCGGCATCAATTCAGGCACTGTGGAAAGCCATAAATCCTTTCAGCAGCATCACCAGCTTCCGTTCACCCTGCTGAGCGACCCGCAGAACAAGGTGCTGAAACTCTTCGGCGTCAAAGGCAAATTCATATTCACCGGCCGCAAGACCTTTGTAGCAGACCTGAACGGTAAGATCGTGTATACCTTCGATTCCTTTACTAACGGCCCCGCCCATGCGGAAAAGACCCTGGCCTTCATCAGGCAGATGAGCAGGTAAATAATAATCAGCTCAGCACGGTGATCAATCCTTTTATCACCGCTCCCAGCTTCACCGCTTCAAATACCCTTGCTTCGCTGCTTCCATGCTGCAGCACCGAACGCTCATGGGAGGTAACGCACATTTCGCATCCGTTCACGGCCGACAACACCAGGCTCAGCAGCTCAAAGAATTCCTTGCCCAGCACCGGGTTCATCATGATGCTCATCTTGATGCCCGCCTGCTGGTTGGAATAAAATTCCTTTTTCATGAAATGGCGGAACCGGTAAAATATATTATTGGTGTTCATCAGGGAAGTGCAGGCAACGATCTCCGCAAGCTCCGCTTCTGTGGCGCCGGCTTCCCTGGCCAGCGTAGTAAAGGATTCCTTCAGCAGCTCATTCTTTTCATTGATGGCCACGGCCAGGGCCAGCAGCAAGGCTTCCTTGCGGTTCAGGTGCTGGGTATTATTGAGCACATTGCCTACATTGATCTTGAGGTCTTTGATATAACGGGCTTCCTGGTTCAATAAAACCTGTGCATTGGCAGAAGGAATATAATCCGGAATGCCGAGATCGTTCAGGAGATTTACAAATGTCTCGTTCTGTATAGTGGTTTCACTCATGGTGTTCTTTTTAAGAGAACAGCAGGAAAAAAATTCCTGCTGTTCGTGCTTTCCAAAAAATTAATTCAGGCTGAGTTGTTCCGTCAGTGTTTCCTCACCCTTGTTCCAGTTGCAGGGACAAAGCTCATCCGTTTGCAGCGCATCCAGCACGCGGATCACTTCCTGCACATTGCGGCCTACGTTCAGATCGTAAACGCTTACCCAGCGTACGATGCCCTGGGGGTCGATGATGAAAGTAGCGCGGTAAGCAATTTTTTCATCTGCATCCAGGATGCCCAGCTCTTCGGCCAGCGATTTGGAAGTATCGGCCAGCATGGGGAATTTGAGATCGCGCAGGTCTTTGTGATCCCTTCTCCAGGCTGCATGAACAAATTCGGAATCGGTGGAAGCGCCGATCACTACGGCGTCGCGGTCGCTGAACTCGCTGTGCTTTTTATTGAACTCGGCGATCTCCGTAGGGCATACAAAAGTAAAATCCTTGGGCCACCAGAACATGACCGTCCATTTGCCCTTTGCATACTCGTTGCTGATTTCGGTGAACTCTTTTCCTTTTTCGATGGAAACCACGGCTTTTTTTCTGAATGCCGGGAACTGGCTTCCTACAGATAATACTTTGTTGCTCATATTGTGATTTTTGTTTTAAACAATATCGATATACATTAACCAATCTTCAATATGGCAAGACTTGCCGGTAACCGGCTTGGAATGGCGATGCAAAAATGCGCGCAGAACGGCTAAATGACAATACTATTTATCTATTTAGTGATAGATAAAATCTATTAAAACTGGAATCTGATAGAGAAGGGATCATCACGGCCCGGCTTTCGTTATTGTTTCTGCTTACTGCAGTGATGAAATAGGAGATACCGTTCCGGTACTGCTGTGTTATCCATTTGAAAGCAAACCTGGCATCAGGCTGATAAGGAATGAACTGGAATATGCTGCTTGAATCGGGATTAAAGTTATCGCGTGGCGCGCGGTAAACGGCAAAACCTTTCAGCTCTTCGTCCGGCGATCCTTTTTGCAGATAAACGATGACCGTTGAATCCTTGGCATCGAGCTCACTGCGGGTCAGCGGCTCTTTCGGCCTGGTACTGTCGATCCAGGGCATGGGAGGGATCAATGCAGGATAGCGGTAATAGTGCTGCTGCAGGCTGTCGTTCCAGCCATTGGGATTGCGCTGGAACGTAGTGCTGCTGAAAAAGATCATGCCGCTTATATTGGATTGCGCACGCAGGGCTTCGATCTGGCGGGGCAACTGCGTTCTTTCCCTCCAGGCGGGAGTGGTTCCCGCACGGTAAATGCCGATCCCGATATAACAGTGACGCCCATACGCATGCCGGTTCCACCAGTCGAGCAATACTTCATAAGGAGCGGCCCGGAAGCCGATCTCCCAATACAATTGCGGCGCCACATAGTCTATCCATCCGTTCCTCAGCCAAAGCAGGATATCGGCATAGAGGTCATCGTAATTGGTTTG
>CAYYZJ010000734.1:0-4315 GCA_964475615.1 uncultured Flavitalea sp.
GCATGGTAGTGCCGTTCATATAAGCGCGGTATTTTCCGGAGATCAGGTCTGCCGCCTTTAAAAAAATATTGGCCCTGTTCTCCCAGCTCATCGCGGCCCAGGCTTCTTTGGCAGACAAAGCAGCTTCGATGGCCTGCTTTACATGCGTTTCATCTCCCTGATGAAAATATCCCAGCGTATGTGCGATCTCGTGAGGAGGACGGATGGCTGATTTTTTTCCGGTGCGCACTTCTTTTCCCCCGATATACATCGGGATATCGTGCTCCTGGTTTTTTAATGCCGCCAATGTTTTTTTCAGCGTCTCTCTTTCTTTCGATCCGGGTGCATAGCCGAGTACGGGCTCATTTTGCGGAAGAGGATAATTGAAATATCCCAGGTTCATATATTCATTTTAAAATTAGTCTGCAAAGATACAGGGATCACACGCTCGCTTCCTTTTCGCTCATCAGGTAGGCCTTAATGAAGCCGTCCAGCTCGCCATCCATCACCGGTTGCACATTGCCCACTTCATAACCGGTGCGGTGGTCTTTGATCATTTTATAGGGATGGAAGACATAAGACCTGATCTGCGATCCCCATTCGATCTTTTTCTTGCTGGCATTACTGGCATTCTTGATGGCCTCGCGCTTGCGCAGCTCTTCCTCGTAAAGACGGCTTTTCAGCATGGTCAGCGCTTTTTCGCGATTCTCTCCCTGGGTGCGGGCCTGCTGGCATTCCACTACAATGCCGCTGGGCTTGTGGGTGAGCCGCACTGCGGTTTCAACCTTGTTCACATTTTGTCCGCCGGCGCCGCCGCTGCGGAAAAAAGCCCATTCCAGGTCGGAGGGATTAACCTGTATGTCGATGGTATCGTCGATTAACGGATATACATATACGCTGGCGAAAGAAGTATGGCGGCGGGCATTGCTGTCGAAAGGAGATATCCTCACCAGCCGGTGCACTCCGCTTTCTGCCTTTAGAAAACCATAGGCAAAAGGCCCGTCGAACTGCAGGGTAGCGCTTTTGATGCCGGCGCCTTCTCCGGCCTGGAGATCGAGTTCCGAAACGCTCCATCCCTGTTTTTCGCCATACATGCGGTACATGCGCATGAGCATTTCGGCCCAGTCCTGGCTTTCTGTTCCGCCGGCTCCTGAATTGATCTGCAGCACGGCAGGCAGTTCATCTTCGGGCTGGTTCAGCGTGCTCTTGAACTCTGCTTCTTCAATCTGGTTCAGTGCGCGGGTATAGGCTTCCCGGGTTTCCTCTTCACTGGCTTCGCCGGCCTTCCAGAAATCGAAGAGCACGGCAAAGTCCTCTACCGCAGTTTCCACAGAAGCATAGAGCTTTGTCCAGTATTCGTTCAGCTTGATGTTCTTTAAGATCTCCGTCGCCCGCTTGTTATCGTCCCAGAAACCGGAGCTCAGCGATAATTGTTTGTCTTCATCGATCTTGTGTTGACGGTTATCGACGTCAAAGAAACCTCCTCAGGACGGCCAGCCGATCCCTCATATCATTGATTTTTTCCTGTGTCATAGCGGCGCAAAGATAAATCAATTTGCCGACTTGCCGGATCATGCAAATGATAATATTGCCCGGGCAATCCCGTATTTCTAATTTATCTTGTTCCCTCAACACAACAATCAGCATGTCGGTTTCAAAACACAGCCTGGCGATCATCAGTATAATCCTCGTCATGATGATATGGGGAAGTTCTTTTGCCATTACACGTTCCTCTGTTTCGGGCTTTCCGCCGATCTATTTTGCTCTGCTGCGCCACCTGGTGGCTTCCCTGGTATTGCTTGTGCTTATTTTTTTGAGAAGAAAAAAATTGAGGATGCCGGGCCCGCTGCCCTGGACAACCCTTATCCTGATGGGACTGGCCGGTGTTGGCTTTTACTATATCTTCTTCAATATCTCCCTAACCTATACTACGGCTTCAACGGGCGCTTTGATACAGGGATTCATTCCTGCCGTCATTACTTTGATGGCCGCTGTTTTTCTGAAAGAAAAACTGAACGAAAGGCAGATCGCCGGGATCATCATTTCCGTTTCGGGAGTGGCGCTGATCAGTTTTATGGCAGCGCATGGAGAGCGCGCCAGCAATCCGGTTATCGGGAATGTGTTGATGATCGGGGCGGTATTGATGTGGTCTACGTATACCATACTGTCTAAAAAGCTGTCTGCTTTCGATCCGTTGCTGGTTACCACTATCTGTACGGTGGTCGGCAGCATCCTGCTTCTTCCGGCAACTTATATCGAGCTCAGGCACCGGCCTTTCCCTGATATTCCTTTCCCGCAATGGATCAGCATTTGTTATCTGGGTGTTTTTTCTTCTGCGGTTTGTTATATCCTGTACAATGGTTCACTCAATTATCTGAGTGCAGTGCAGGTAGGGAATTTTTTAAATCTCGATCCGGTTATCGGTGCAATCATCGCGATGATCGTTTTAAAGGAAGGCATCTCGGCATGGCAGATCGCGGGAAGTGTGCTGGTGTTGGCCGGAATCTGGCTCAGCAGCAGCCAGAAAAAAGAGTATGTGCATAAGCAGGTGTAAAACCGGTGTATAATACAAGCGCAAAAAATTTGGAATCCTTTTTTTACAGACATACCTTAGAATTACAATTGAGATGCGGATATCCTTCATTGTGATGGAAGCAACTCAAAAAAAAAGCATCGGGTTAGTAAGGAGTATATGAGTTCGAGCAATCGGGCGAGTATATAAAAAACAAAACTTGGTGCTTTTCTTTTTGCCCAATCTGAGGAAATAATTACCCGTTTTCATCAATAAAAAACCCGGCTCATTGAACCGGGTTTTTTATGCTATACGCTGCTAACGATTTGATCTTGGCGAATCCGTGGAATCCATATTATTCCTGAACCATTTGGTCAACTCCTCGCGGGTTTGTCCCGTTTTCTTTTGCAACCTGCCCAGCAATTCATCTTCCTTTCCTTCTTCATACTTCAGGTCATCGTCAGTAAGATCTGCATAGGATTGTTTTAATTTTCCTTTTAAAACATTCCAGTTCCCTTTAATTACTAAGTTGTCCATAAAATGTTTTTGGGTGAAGAAATAAATATCACGAAAAGCGCTTCAATTACCATACCAGGGCTGAACGCTAAACGTATAACGCGGAACGCAGAAAAAATATACAGTGCGTTCCGCGTTATGCGTTCGGCGTTCCGCGTTATTCACATTCCCTGTGCATAAGCAGGTGTAAAACCAGTGCATAAGAAAGCATTAAAAAATTTGGAAAGCGATATGAAGCGGATGTACTTTAGTATCACAAACGGAGAAGTGAAAGTCCTTAAAAAGACGGAAGCAACTCCAAGAAAGCATCGGGTTAGTAAGTAGTATAGGAGTTCAAGCAATTGAATGAATATATAAAAAACAAACTTGGTGCTTTCCTTTTTTTTGTACATCCCGCTCAATAGATAAAAAAGCCCCGATAAGACTAAAGGGGCTTGCGCACTTATAGTGCATGAAGAAAATGGATGTCGAATTTATCAAGCCTTCTGAAATTGTTTTCATCATTAACCAGCCATTAACGCTGAACGCGGAACGCTGAAGGCGGAACGCAGTATTTGGCATTTCCTTAATTTGCATCATTAATTCATAGTTATAAAAGGCGTTAAGCGTTCAGCGTTTCGCGTTCAGCCCAACGTTAAGCATTTCGCGTTCAGCCCAAATTATGATCGATTTCCGGTCGGATACCGTTACGCGCCCAACGGCAGGCATGTTACAGGCCATGATGAGCGCCAGGGTGGGAGATGATGTTTTCGGCGAAGACCCATCCATCAATCAGCTCGAGGCCATGAGTGCAGGGCTTTTTGGTATGGAAGCGGCTTTATTTTGTCCAAGCGGCACCATGTCGAACCAGATCGCCATTAAATGCCATACCCAGCCCGGCGATGAAGTGATCTGCGAGAATAAAGCCCATGTATATATTTATGAAGGGGGAGGCATTGCATTCAATTCCGGATCGCAGGTAAGGGCGGTAGAAGGAGAGCGGGGAATGATCAGGGCCAGCCAGGTTGCAGCCGTCATCAATCCCGATGATGTTCATAAAGCGCATACTTCGCTGGTCTGCCTCGAAAACACCTCCAACCGCGGCGGAGGCAGTTGCTATGATCTGGAAGAGATCAAAAAGATCAGGAAGGTTTGCCATGAAAATCATTTGTTCCTGCATCTCGACGGCGCCCGTCTTTTCAATGCGCTTG
This sequence comes from uncultured Flavitalea sp., assembly GCA_964475615.1. GTDB lineage: Bacteria > Bacteroidota > Bacteroidia > Chitinophagales > Chitinophagaceae > Puia. The sequence goes on from CAYYZJ010000734.1 coordinate 4,198, forward strand.
TGGCCAGAAAAGAAACTCCCGGGCAATATGGCAAAATCTTTGACAGCATTTCGGTTTGCCTGAACAAGGGATTGGGCTGCCCGATCGGCAGCATACTGCTGGGAAAAACAGCGTTCAT
>CAYYZJ010000735.1:0-3583 GCA_964475615.1 uncultured Flavitalea sp.
TTTCCTATACCAATTCCGCAACCTGGGATAAAGCCTATCAGTTTATCCAGGAACAGATGGAATACGGACAGGGCGAAAGGGCTTTTGAATGGCAATACGATAATACCGATACCTGGGGCCCCAAGCTCGACGGCAGCTTCACCGCCGATTATTGGGACACCAAGCTCCAGCAATGGAGCACGAAAAAAATGTACTCCTCGCACGAAGACCGGATGAAAGCCTACCTGCAAACCGGGAACACGGTAGCCAACAGCATCAATGTTCATGGCAATTATGACAAGGGCTCTTTCCGCCTTTCACTTTCCGATCTCAATAACCGCGGCGTAATGCCCAATACCAAGACCGACCAGAAATCGATCAGCCTGAACACCGAATACCGCATCGCGCCCAATATAAAAGTTTCCGTTAGCTCCAGCTATATCCATACCTATTCGCCCAACAAGGCCAACAGCGTGGGGTCGAACAGCGTGATCAATAACCTGCTCTTCAATTTCCCTTCCAACCTGCAGCCGCTTGCTGAAATGAAGGATTACTGGTTGAAAGGATATGAAGGCATTCAGCAGAACGGCGCCATCATGAAAGACGACGGCATCGATGTGGATACCGATAATCCCTGGTGGACTACTTACGAGATCCTCCACCGCTTCGGCCGCGACAATTATTTCGGCAAGCTGCAGCTCGACTGGAAGCTGACGGATCATTTTTCACTCATGGTTCGCACCGGCATGGAGAATGTAAAAGAAAATTATGAGCTGAGGCAATCCTGGGGCAAAACCAATATGTCGGACAAAGCCGGCATCGGCGACGGCAAATTCGTTACCGGCAACAACAGCAGCCTGATGGTAAATTCAGATGCCATCGTTACTTACAACAATAATTTCGGCAAGTTCTCACTCACCGCATCCGTCGGCGGCAACTATGCATACACCAATAACAACGACCTGGAAATGACGGCGGCCAAGCTTTCCGCTCCTTCCTTATTCACGCTGGCCAATGCCATGCCCGGGCAGTTGTCTGTTTCATCATCCGGCTGGAGCACTTCACAATCGTACAGCCTCTATGGCATGGCCACACTGGGATTTGCCGATCAGCTCTATCTCGATGTTACCGGCCGCAACGACTGGAAAGGCATTCTTGGCGAAGAAAAGATCAATTATTTCTATCCCTCTGCTTCGCTGAGCTGGATCGCTTCGCAGACCATCAGGTTCCCGGAAATATTCAATCTCGTTAAGCCGCGCCTGGCCTGGGCCGATGTAGGCAACGGACTGGTCAGGAAAAGATCGGTCGACACCTATACTTTCGATCCCAGCAACTGGGGAGCTGCAAAGACCGTGAGCATCCAGGCTTCGCTGGTCGATCCGAATATCAAGGCCATGCATTCCATTACCAAGGAAGCAGGTATCGACCTGGCCATGCTCAACAACCGCGTTAAATTGGATTTCACTTATTTCGTCAAGGATCAGAAAGACCAGATCGATAATATTCCCACGGTGCAGGGAACCGGATATACCGGCATGCTCACCAATATCGGCGATGTGCGCAGCAAGGGATTTGAATGGGGACTAACGGTAACGCCCATACGAACCAAAGACTGGAACTGGGATTTTTCCGCCAGCTTCACCCATTACAAGGCCAGGATCACGAGGCTCTCGGATAAATTTGCACCCAACGGGTATGTGTTCGCCAGCTATGATGGAAAAACAGTGGTGAAGATCGCAGTGGGTGAAGAGATCGGGAATATTTATGAGCAGAACCCGATATTGAAAGTCAAGACGGGAAAATATGCCGGACAATATTTGCTCGATAATGAAGGCGGGGAATTCCAGACCTCCGGCGATGAAAGGGATCGCGAAAAGCTCGGCAATTTCAATCCCGATTATATCGTGGGTATCAATACCACGCTTCGCTTCAAGCAGTTTACGCTTAACATAGTGGGCAGCCTGCGCAAGGGTGGAAAATATGTATCCGTCAATCAGCAGTATCTTGAATCGAACGGAAGGATCGCCACCACTTTCGGTTCAGGCCCCAACAATCCCTGGTGGAATGGCGGGCGCGATGCGGAACATGGCGGCATGGCCTGGCCCGCTCCCGGCTCCAGCCAGTATGAAGCCATCAACAACAATAACGACGGACAGCGTTCCGACTGGCACGATGCCAGCTATGCCAAAGGCGTATTCATCAGGCCCGATTTTACCGGCGACAATCCCGGCGATGGCGATTACATCGTTAACGGCGCCGATCCCAACAATACCTTCTATCAATTCACTTATAACAGCTATGGGGATGTGATCTGGGATTTTGCTTCCACCAGGACTTACGATGCAACGAACTTCAAGCTGCGGGAAATTTCTCTTTCCTATACCATACCGGGCAAACTAACGGGCAAGTATAAGCTAAATAATGTAACCCTTTCTTTCATTGCCAGGAACCTGTTCCAGTGGAATGCTTCCGGCCGTCATGAAGATCCTGAATCGGCATTTACCGGCGTGGGCGCCAACCAGGGCGAGCTCCGGGCAACGCTGCCGAGCATACGTTCTTATGGCGTAAGAGTGAACCTGGATTTCTAAATGATAACAAAATAGGTAAATCAAAAAATATTCAGATGAAATCGTTACTGACAAAAGCATTCGCCGTTTTCCTCATAGCAGGCATTGCTTCCTGCAGCAAGGATGCATTGAGAAGCTACGACAGCGAGCAGCAGTTGAACGCCGTTGAATCGGTGAATGATCCTTTCCTGCTTGCTTCCATCATCAAAAAGACATCTGTTTTTTATCAGGATATCGGTTATAGCGACAGCAAGCTCCCCGGCGCCGTTCAATATATGGAACGGAATTTCCAGGGTGGCGATAATTATTATTCCGGTTTCAAACAGCCTTCCGAAGCCATGTATGATGCCATGGCCATATTGAAGCTGGTAGACGGGGCAATCGGGCTGGCGGATTCAAGGGGCTCCATATCGCATAAAGGCATCTTTACGGTATTCCGCGCCTTGCTGTTTTCATTCATCACCGATTATTATGGAGATGTTTATTATTCGCAGGCGCTGCAAGGGCGCGAAGGCATTCTCTATCCGAAATACGACAAGCAGGCCGATATCTATACCGGGCTGCTTTCCGAGCTGGAACAGGCCAATACGATGATCGCGCAGGGAACGGATGTGGTTTCGCCGGTTTACGATCTTATGTTCGGCGGCGATAAAACCCAGTGGCAGAAATTTGCCAACTCCGTACGCTTGCGTTTGCTGATGCGCGCTTCCGGCAAGCTTTCCGATGCCGGCGCAAAGATGACGGCCATCCTCAACGATCCTTCGTCAACGCCCATTTTTACCGAAGCAGGCGACAATGCGTCCATTGCCTTTATCGGAACCAACAGCGATAATTCCTGGAAAGGCGGCACGCTGTACTGGGACGATGCCGAAGAGTTCGATAAAAGAAGGCCATGCAAAACCCTGGTCGATAAATTGACGGAGCTGAACGACCCGCGCATGAAAGTATGGATCGCACCGGTTGAACAACCCTGGACAAGCAATCCGGCGCTGAACGGCGTAAGCTTTACCACTACGGATCCCAATGGGTTTACTTAT
>CAYYZJ010000736.1:0-4613 GCA_964475615.1 uncultured Flavitalea sp.
ATTGAATCGGCAAAGCCGGTGGCTTTCCGGAATATACAGCCGGTAGGGCTGAAGCCGGAAGCCGGAAGCCGGAAGCCGGAGGTCGGAGGTCGGAAGTCGGAAGAAAAGAAAGAAGAAGCGAAACTGATGGTGCAGACGGCAAGTCCTTCGCAGCCGGTTGCAAAAACAGCAGCGCAGCAACCGGAGACAATAACCGGGCTGAAAGCCGGAACGCCGCTGCAACCGGCAGCAGAACCATCAATGCAGCATGAGCAGGAGGCCACGAAAAAAACAGAAACGGCTCCCCCGACGCTCGGCGCTTTATCCAAAATACGGCAACAGGTGGCCAGCAGGCAGCTCAATGGCAATGCAACGGAAGAAGAATGGCAGCCTTTAACAGCAACCGCATTGCAGGATGCCTGGAAGCAATTCACCCGCCAACTGCAGGATAATAAAAATTCTGCTGCACAGAGCTTTCAGCGTGCAGTATTGAAGATCATCGACCAGCATAATTTTGAAGTGATCACGAACAATAACCTGGAGCAGAAATTCATTGAGCAGGAAAAAAGGAATTGCTGCGATCACCTGCAACAGGTCTTCAATAACAAATCGCTTTCATTCAGCATAAGCATCAGCGAAAGCAATCCCGCAACAGAGCCGGGCGAAAAACCGCTCAGCAAAAAAGAGCAGTACCAGCAGATCGTCGAGCAATATCCGCTGGTAAAAGAGCTGAAGGACAGGCTGAAGCTCGAGCTGGATTATTAAGGTGGAAGACAGCCGGTATACGGTGAAGGTAAGATTGCAATCTTTTTGTTAATTCGCATTATTTTGCAGCCTATACTTTTTAACTTGCGCTCGATCATAATTCCTTATGCCTTATACCTTATGCCCTGCACCTTCTTCCCTATGCCTTACTCCTTACACCTTCTATGGCCATGAATACACCAAACCAGGTTTTTCAGACGGATTCCTCTTCGAGATGGGAACGTTTTAAATGGACGAGCAGGCTCCTGCTCCTGTTTATTGTGTTTGGCGTGATCATCATCATCATAACCCTGTCACGCGTATACACCCCCGTGCTTCCCAGCATGATCAGCGCACAGGCCAAGCAGGTGCTGCTGGACAGTACGGGAAGCTGGCTGTTCAGCAAAAGCAAGATCGCCAGGCAATACGGCGGGTTCCGCAAATTCATCAATGAAAAAGAAGCGTATAAGCCTGGGGGTTATCCCATTCCAAAAAGGTTCAGGAAAAGGAACGGCGTCATCGTCCAGGCCGATCCCAATTTCTATTCGTTCAAAAAATTCGCTGCAGGCGTTCGCGCTGCATTTTATGTTACCTGGGATCCCAAGTCTTACGCTTCGCTTGAACAAAATATTTCCAGGCTCAATATGGTGGTGCCCGAGTGGCTGTTCATCAATCCCAATGCCGATACCATGTATGCCGGCATCGATCAAAAGGCGCTGGATCTGATGAACAAATCCGAAGTGAAGATCATTCCCCTGCTGACCAACAATTACAAGGGAGTGTTCCGCGGCGATGCCGTGCACCGCATCCTCAACGATCCGAAAAAAAGAGCACGGCTCATCAACGATATCGTTTCCCTCCTGGAAAAATATCATTTCGCCGGCATCAATATCGATTTCGAGGAATTGCAGGAAAAAAAGAATGAAACCCTGGTGCTGTTCCAGAAAGCATTGTATGAAAAGCTGCATGCACGCGGACTGCTCGTTACGCAGGATGTGGTGCCCTTCAATGAGGACTATAATTTCGCCGAGCTCTCCAAATACAACGACTATGTGTTTGTGATGGCTTATGATCAGTATTCCGAAAGCACGCGGCCCGGGCCGATCTGTCATCAGAAATGGATAGAAGGCGCTGTGGATCATGCGGTGCAGAAAATCCCTATTCGCAAGCTCATTCTTGCAGTGGCCGGCTTTGGTTACGACTGGAAGATGAATGAAAACGGAAAGGTGGATTCGGCCCAGTCCATCACCTACCAGGAAGCGCTTACCCGTGCCCGTAGTTATGACGGCAAGATCGATTTCGACAATGATTCCTATAACCTGCATTTCCGTTATGATGACGATAACGGCGATGAGCACCAGGTGCATTTTACCGATGCGGCCACCACCTTCAACTCACTGCGCTTTGCTGCCGAGTACGGGTTGAGCGGCGTATCGCTCTGGCGGCTCGGCTCGGAAGATTCCAGGATCTGGGATTTTTATGATCACGATATGAGCAAGGACAGCATCCGCAATTTCGATTTCAGGATCTTCAATACGGTAAAAGATTTCAATGCCGATGAAACGCCGGCCTATTCGGGGGAAGGCGAAGTGCTCGACATCATCGGAGGCCCTACCAGCGGAAAGATTTCGCTGGAGATGGATACCAGCGAAATCCTGATCAGCGAAGAAAATTACGACAGCCTTCCTTCCAAATGGGTGGCCAGGAAATACGGCACGCAGGATAAAAAGAAACTGGTGCTCACGTTCGACGATGGCCCCGATCCCGTATATACGCCGAAAATACTCGATATACTCAGCCGCGAGCACGTGCCTGCCGCTTTCTTTCTGGTAGGCATAAACGCTGAAAACAATATCCCGCTCGTAAAGCGCATCTACCGCGAAGGGCATGAGATCGGCAACCATACTTTCACCCATCCCAATATTGCCAAGGTAAGCAGGAAAAGAGCGATACTGGAGATGGATGCAACGCGGCTGCTCATCGAATGCATTACCGGAAGGTCTACTATTTTGTTCCGCGCTCCGTACAATGCCGACTTCGAGCCGCAAAAAGCGGAAGAATTGATACCGGTTGTCATTGCGCGCGAAAAGAACTACCTGGATATCGGCGAATCCATCGATCCGCTCGATTGGGAGCCGGGCACGCCGGCCGATTCCATTGTAGCCCGCGTGATCCGCGGCAAGGAAAATATGACCAGGCAGAACCTCAGCGGCAATATCATCCTGCTTCATGATGCGGGCGGCGACAGTCGCCAGGCTACCGTTGATGCGCTTACGGAGATCATCCATTATTATAAAGGAAGAGGATATACTTTCACCACCATCGCCGATCTGTTGGGCAAGAAAAAAGATGATCTCATGCCTCCGGTGCCAAGGGGAAGCGGTTATTACCTCGTTCAATTGAATTATTATCTCGCGCTTTCGGCCTATCTGGGCAGCCATATTTTATTTTCGCTGTTCATTGTGTTCATTGTGCTGTCCATCGCAAGGATCCTTTTCCTTGCCGTGAATGCCACCAATGAGCACTGGAAAGAAGAATGGCGTGCGTTGAAACCGTTCTGGCTTCCCGATGGAACAAATGCACCGCTGGCCAGCATCATCGTTCCTGCATATAATGAAGAAGTGAATGCAGTAAGCTCGCTGCATAACCTGCTGAAAGCCGATTATCCGAATTTCGAGATCATTTTTGTTGACGATGGAAGCAAGGACGGCACTTATCGCAAAGTGCTCGGTGCATTCGGTAATCATCCGAAAGTAAAAGTGTTCAGCAAGCCCAATGGGGGCAAGGCTTCTGCGCTCAATTACGGCATACAGCAATCGGATGCGGAATTTGTGGTCTGCATCGATGCAGACACCAAGCTGATGCCCGATGCCGTGTCCAGGCTCATGATGCATTTTTACCGGCCCGAAGTGGGCGCTGTGGCCGGCAATGTAAAAGTAGGCAACCAGGTGAACCTGCTCACCCGCTGGCAGGCCATTGAATACATCAGCAGCCAGAATTTCGACCGAAAGGCTTTTGCTTATCTCAATGCCATTACCGTGGTGCCGGGAGCCATCGGCGCATTCCGCAAAAAAGCCATTGAAGACGCCGGCGGATTTACCAGCGATACGCTTGCCGAAGACTGCGATCTTACCATCCGCATATTGCGCCGCCGGTATGTTATCGAAAACGAACCTGCCGCCATTGCCATGACCGAAGCGCCCGAAACGCTGAAAATGTTTTTCAAACAACGCTTCCGCTGGAGCTTCGGCGTGCTGCAGACTTTCTGGAAGAACCGCGATGTGCTGTTCAACTGGAAATACAAATCACTGGGCTGGGTGGCCATGCCCAATATCCTTATCTTCCAGTACATCATCCCATCGATAATACCGTTGGCGGATTTCTTTATGCTGGTTGGACTGCTCACCGGCAATGCCGGTAAAATAGGATGGTATTACCTGGTGTTCATGCTGGTTGATGTGGCCATTGCGCTGCTGGCTTTCAATTTTGAAAAAGAAAAAAAATCCATGCTCCTCTGGCTGATCCCGCAGCGGCTGATCTGGAGATGGCTGATGTGGTATGTGCTCTACCGTTCTTTACGCCGCGCCATAAAAGGAGAACTGCAGCACTGGGGCGTATTGAAGCGCACCGGCAATGTGAAGGAGGTCGGAGGTGTGAGGTCAGAGGTCGGAAGCCTGAAGTCAGAGGTATGAGGTCGGAATAGAAATTTAACTGTTGAACCTGAAACTTCAGCTTCAGACTTCATACCTCATACCTCCGACCTCATACCTCTGACCTCCTACTTCCGACCTCAGACTTCATACTTCATTTTTTTGCCTTAATTTCGGGCTTCCGATTAAAATGAAACTATGGCTGAAGTTATTTTGATGCCCCGCCTGAGTGATACCATG
>CAYYZJ010000737.1:0-2968 GCA_964475615.1 uncultured Flavitalea sp.
CTTGATATCCTTCAGATGCACGCCGAACACATGCCCTTCCAGCTTCTTCAGACAATCGACCGGATTGAGGCCGTTGCGCGCCCAATGACCTACATCCGCACAGGAGCCGATATTGGGATGCCCTACCGTAGCAGCCAGCACCGAATCGGGATGCCAGTATACATTCGGTTTGGGATGGTCATGAATAGCCACTTTGATCCCATAAACGCCGGCAAGACTGTCCACCTGATTCCATTGATCCTTCAAAGGCTCGGCCGTAATATAGCTCATGCCGAAATCCTTGGCCAGGTCGAAATACTTCTTCCATTCATCGATGGTCTTGGGAGTGATAACGCCCATGGCCACGATGCTGATGCCTTTCGACTGCAGCAATTGCTTGATCTTTGTCCGGTTTTCAGGAGAGAGATTGACGCCGAATGTTTCTTTCCCGAAATCGCCGCCCAATGGTTGCCAGGGAATGGCTTCCACGTATTTAACTCCTGCACTATCGGCCTTTGCCAGGGCAACAACAAAAGGGAATTTGTTGAATGTCCAGAGCTGTACGCCGATCTTCCAGTTGGCGGTTACATCAACAGAATCTGTTTTGGGCTCTTCAGCCTGCTTGGCCGGCTGATTATTGCAGGCAGCAAACGTTAGTACTGCAAGCGAAAGCAACAAAGCGCATTGAATCCGATTTTTCATGTTGTAATTTTTGGTAAAAATAAATTAACCATCGCAAAAACGATGGTTAATTCAAATTGGAATATCAACGATTATTAAAAAGGAAGATCATCTATAGGCGCAGTGATATCGCTCGGAGCCGGAATGCTGCCCGAAGGAACGCTTCCCGTTACAGATCCTGCAGATGAATAGTTTTCGGATGAAGCCCCGGCATTATCCGGTCTGCTGCCCAGCAACTGTACGCTGAATACGCGCAGGCTCAGGGAAACCCCGGTGGTGCCGTCATTTTTCGGATATGTCCTTACTTCCGGCGTTCCTTCCACATAAACCTGCGTGCCTTTTTTCAGATAAGGAGCGATGCCGGTTCGATCCGTCCAGTAAGCACATTCCACCCAAATGGTTTTATCTTTCTGGTTACCCTGCGTGTCGCGAAACCTTTCTGTATGCGCCACATTGAAATTGATGACATTCTTTCCATTTACCATGTTGGTAACGCAATCCTTACCCAGGTTGCCGATAACTTGTAATTTGATCATAACTTGAAATTTAGGCTGCTGCTTAAAAATAATTTGCTTTAGCAAGTTACATGATTTATCGGCTGCGGACTATACAACTTTAGTGGTAGAGAGCCCTTACTGCCTTTCTCATGGTAAATAAACCCGCGAACCGGCGCTTAAATCACCCGTTTCCTCAATCCGCCGTTCATTTGTATATTTGCAGCTTGAATTATTCCATCCATGAGCCGCAAGGGAAAAGTATTGGTAGCCATGAGCGGTGGTATCGACAGTACCATCACTGCCCTCATGCTCCATGATGAAGGATATGAAGTGGTGGGCATCACCATGAAGACCTGGGATTATGCCGGCTCCGGTTCATCCAAAAAAGAAACCGGCTGCTGCAATCTCGACAGCTTCAATGACGCCCGCATGGCTGCGGTACAGCATGGCTTTCCGCATTTCGTGCTCGATATCCGCGAAGAGTTCGGGGATTTTGTGATCGACAATTTTGTGGACGAATACCTGGCCGGCCGCACGCCCAACCCCTGCGTAATGTGCACTACGCATATCAAATGGCGCGCCCTGCTGAAACGGGCCGATGCATTGGACTGCGAGTTCATTGCAACAGGCCATTACGGCAATATCCGCCGCCACAGCAACGGACGCTATTATATCAGCAAAGGCATCGACGAATCGAAAGACCAGAGTTATGTATTGTGGGGATTGCAGCAAGACCTGCTGAGCCGCACCATCCTGCCCCTGGGCAAATACCGCAAAACAGAGATCCGGCAAATGGCCGTCGACTACGGCTATCCCGAGCTCGCCAAAAAAAGCGAAAGCTACGAGATCTGCTTTGTGCCGGATAACGATTACCGCGGTTTCCTGAAAAGGAAAGTGGAGGGACTGGAAGAAAGAGTGGCGGGCGGCTATTTCGTCGACAAGAACGGAAAGATACTCGGGCAGCATAAAGGCTATCCGTTCTATACCATCGGGCAGCGGAAAGGATTGGATATTGCTCTGGGCAAACCCGTTTATGTTACCCGGATCAATCCGGACACCAATACCGTTGTGCTCGGCGATGAAGAAGACCTCGACGGACAGGAAATGCTGGTGGGCAAGCTCAATATGATGAAGTATGATACCGTTACAGCCGGTATGGAAGCCATTACCAAGATCAGGTATAAAGACAAAGGCAGCCTGAGCAGCATATATCCGGAAGGCGGCAACATGCGCGTTCGCTTTTATGAAAAAGCCAAAAGCATTGCTCCCGGACAAAGCGCTGTTTTTTATGAAGGAGATGATGTGATCGGCGGAGGCATCATCCGGAAATTACAATAAAATAGCTCGTTTTTACGTTACCCAAGCCGGGAAGTTATGCTTCCCGGTTTTTTATTTGCCGACCCCAAGCAACATTGGATGCACCCATATTGTCATACTGAATATCTGTCGCTAAATTCAATACCAACAACCAACTGCCCGGTATGAAAAAAATCTGCCTCTGTTTCTTATCGATCGTCTTTTTGGCCTTATGCATCACCGTTAGCAGTTGTAAAAAAAAGGAGATCGCTTTTCAATCCGATCAACTGGCGGATTATATGCCCTTGCAGAAAGGCAAATACATCATTTACCGGCTCGATTCACTCAAATTCATCAATTTCGGAACGGAAGATACACTCATCAGCTACCTGGCCAAGGATGTTGTTGATGATTCCATCACCGATGCTTCCGGAAGGCCCAGTTGGCGGATCATCCGTTATGTCAGCGACACAACAGGCACTCAACCCTGGACGCCCGTGGAAACCTATATGGTC
>CAYYZJ010000738.1:0-6328 GCA_964475615.1 uncultured Flavitalea sp.
CCTGGTCGGGATAATCCCTGTTGGCCTTGAAGAACATGTGCTCGAACAGATGCGAGAGGCCGCTGTATTCCGGGCCTTCGGTATAAGCGCCGTTCTTCACGGCAATTTCGATGGTGGCCAGCGGCACTTTATTGTTCTCGATCACCACCACTTCAAGGCCGTTGTCGAGCTTCTGCCAATAATAATCTTTTGGTAAACGGGGCTGGGCCAGGGAAAAGGCCGGCAGCATGAATGTACATAAGATCAAGCGGGATAGTTTCATATAAGGAATTTATACATCATAAAATAAATAGGCCGGGTGAATATACTGATAAACTTTATTCAGGGATCAAAAAAATGAAGGACGGATCAGGGAAAATTTTACAGGTCTGATTTCCTGAAACGCCAGCTTACGATAATACAATACAGCAGAATATATATGGCCGATACGAGCAGGTAAACCGGGATATGGCTTTCCCAGGATTTATCGTTGCCCATGATCTTCGAAATATAAGGACGCGGAATGAGCATATCGGTCACTTCTTCGGGCAGGTAGCTGAACCCGCTTAATTTGTATTTATTCCTGCCCAGCCCCACCACGAACTGCTCGAGCACCATGTAAATGAAAAACACGCCCATGGCCAGTCCCGCCCTTTTGATGAACACGCCCAGCAGGAAGGCGATCAGCGAATAGGCCAGCATCTGCACGAAAAAAAATCCGATAAATCGCAGGTTCTGCCATACGCTAATGCCGGCAGGGGCTGCATTGAGCAAATACCCAAATACCAGGACGGTCAGAAAAACCACAATGGTTGTCAGTATGGATAAGATCAATATTTCGATCAGCTTTACATGGATGAACAGGCCGCGGCTCCAGCCGTCGATGACGTTCTGGCGATGCGTGCGGTAAGTAAATTCATTAGTGGTAAGGGTAATGATCAGTATGGCCGGGATCAGCAGCAGCAGGCCGGAGTTCCAGCATATCGTTTGCCATGCATCGGGAAATGCGAATGGGCTTCCCAGTAAAATGGTTTTTCCTCTTACTTTCGGAAAGCTGTTGTCGAGCAGGTCGTATACGGTATAATTGAATGCCGGGATGCTCACGATGGTGATCGCCAGCAGTATCCAGAAACTGCGGTAGTATTTTAATTTCATCCATTCTATCTGCAATGCGCGGAACATGGTGTTGTTTTTAATTGCTGATATTGCCGGTGAGTTCAATGAATTTGGATTCCAGGCTTCGTTTCCGCAACACGAGATGGTTCAGCACGGTTCCTTTTTCAAAGCAATAGCGGTTGATCTCGCCGAGGTCGGGACTGTCATGCTCAAAATGCAACTGAATGAATTTATCCTGCAGGAGCATTTGCTTCAGGCCGGGAAAATGGCTCATGGTCTGTTTCAACTGCTGCAGGTCGGGCGCGCCGGCTTCGATCCATTCTTCATTTACGAGCACTTCATTTACATGGCCTGAAGTGATCAGCTCTCCTTTCTGCAGGATGGCCACGTGCGTGCATACTTTCTCCACTTCATCCAGCAGGTGGCTGGCCAGTATGATGGTCTTGCCTTCGGCAGCCAACCGGCGGATCAACTGACGGATCTCGGCAATGCCGGCGGGATCCAGTCCATTGGTGGGTTCATCGAAGACCAGCACATCGGGATTGCCGAGCAGGCAGGAAGCAATAGCCAGTCGTTGTTTCATGCCCAGTGAGTAGGTGCTGAACCTGGAATCCTTGCGTTCGGTAAGCCTTACCAGTTCCAGCACGCGGGGAATATCTGCAGGATTGCGCTGCTTGATGGCGGCCGCCACGCGCAGGTTCCTTTCGCCGGAGAGATAATGATAAAAGTTCGGTGTTTCCAGCAGGCTGCCGATCTGCCTGCGCTGCTTTTCGGAAGGAGGTTCGCCGAACCAACTGTAATTGCCCTGAGTGGCTTTCAGCACATCCATCACAATGCCGAGCAAAGTGGTTTTGCCGCTGCCGTTGGGCCCAAGTATGCCGAATACGGCGCCCCCGGGCACTGTAAAAGAAACCTGGTGCAGCGCCCTGATCCTGCCGTAAAATTTCGTAATGCCGGTCAGTGATAAAACGGTTGACAAGGATTGGTTTTTGGAACAAGGTACGATTCAATGGGCAATGGGCAATAGGCAAAATTTTTTGTGGCAAGCTGAGTGATAATAGGCACTAGGCAATGGGCAATAGGCAAAATTTTTTGTGGTAAGCTGAGTGATAATAGGCAATAGGCAATGGGCAATAGGTAAAATTTTTTGTGGCAAGCTGAGTGATAATAGGCAATAGGCAAAATTTTTATGGCGAGTTTTTGTGTAATAGGAAAATTTTTGTGGCAACATTGCCTATTGCTTATTGCCTATTGCCAATTGCTCGTTGCCCATTGCCTATTCCCTCCGGTGTTTCTCATGATAGACGCTTGAAAAATCGCCCACTACGGCAAAGCCTTTGCGGGTAAAGGAAAAGCGATCCAGCCTGAGGTGATCGATATCCTGCTGCAATACCTTGCGGGTATAGGGGTTCATGGTGCCGCCGGGCTGGAGCGGCAGGGCATTCGGATCGTACTGGAAAGGAGGATCGCAGATGGTTCCGCGCGGGTACATGATGCCCGGAACTCCCTGCCCGCGGATGTCCAGATTCTGGGGATGATCCAGCCCCAGCGTATGTCCATACTCGTGAGCAGCGGTGGTGGAATGGTGAAGCAGGTTATCCAGCTTGAAATACCCGGTATTGGATTTCAACCCGTCTACAAAAGAAATATCGTTGAAGGAAAAGGTTTCGATGCGGAAAAAGTTCAGCCTGGGATCGGTATTGTACCATACGGTTCCCGGATCGAGATGGGGATCATATATTCCTTCGATATGGAACCGCACATCATACCATTGCCCCCTGATCTTTACGGTGGCCTGCGGCTCATTCCAGTGTGCGGCGATATCGGCTGCAATGTCTGCCGACAACGATTCAGTAGCGGCATCGCCGTAAAAATGAAATACGGAATGGATGATAAGCTGGTGGGATGCGGTATGCAATTCGGCTTCGCCCATGAGCGCTGGTTCGGATTGCAAGATACAGCAGCCTGGCTGATGAAGAATCTCTAAATAATTTTCCGCTGTATTCTGCTGACAATGAGCAATAGTTTCGGAGTGGTAAGAAGCTATCCCGGAGGTGCCTTCTTGGTGCGGCGTTTGTCCTGGTTTAATTTCGCCGCAAAATAAAATCATGAAAATAGCATTGATCGGAGCTTCGGGATTTGTAGGCTCCGCCATTTTAAAAGAAGCCCTTGACCGCAGCCATCAGGTTACAGGCATTGTTCGTCATCCGGAAAAGATCAGTATTCAAAATTCCAATCTGCGCGTTGAAAAAGGGGATGCCATGCATGCGGATGAGATCGCTTCGCGGGTAAAAGGTCATGATGCCGTGATCAGCGCATACAATTCCGAGTGGACGAATCCCGACATGTATGAAGATTTTCTGAAAGGTTCTCAATCCATACAGGCAGGCGTAAAAAAATCAGGCGTAAAAAGATATATCGTGATCGGCGGGGCGGGAAGTCTTTTTGTTGCGCCGGGCGTTCAACTGGTGGATACGCCGCAGTTCCCGGCCGAATGGAAGACCGGCGCATTGGCAGCAAGGGAATATCTCAATATCCTGCAAAAAGAAAAAGACCTGGAGTGGACATTTTTAAGTCCGGCTATTGAAATGCATCATGGCACTGCGGGCATACGCAAGGGAACTTACCGCACCGGCCTCGATAATCCCGTGTTCGATGCAAGCGGCCGGAGCGTGATCTCCGTGGAAGACCTCGCTGTTGCGATTATCGATGAGCTGGAAAAGCCGGAACATATCCGCAAGCGGTTTACGGTTGCATATTAACCGGATCAACACAGGTTAACCCTTCGTTGCAATCAGCACTTCCACTCTGTCGTTCGGCACACTGGCCCAGGTATCGAGGATTTCGCTGTTGATGGGTTCGTAGATCCCTTTCTTATCAGGATCGTCCGGAAGATTCTTCAGCGGAACCAGCATAAAATAATGCGGTTCGATATATTCCAGGCGCTTGTCGTGGGTGAAGCCCTGCACCTGAACATACCGGAAGCCCTTGTCTTTTAGTTTTTGCAGGTTCTGCTGCGTCAGCTTCATCGTTGATCCGAAATTTTCGCGCGTTTCATGTTTCATGGATTCAGTATTTTTTTATTATCGTTCAATATTTCCTGGCATCTTTTCAAAGCTGCTTCAAAGCTGTCTGTTACATTGGCCTTGCCGATGGCAAACAGCAGGCGGGCATCTTTCAGTTCCTCCATTACCTGGGCGCTGTGCACTTCAGATAAAATGAGCCTGGTGCCGCGCTGCCTGGATTCTTTGTATACTTCTTCGATCGTCTTGATGCCGGTGGCATCGATGATGGGCACCTGCCTCATGCGGATGATCAGCACTTTCGGCGGCTTTTCAATAAGCTGGATGGCTTCTTTGAATTTATAAGCCGCCCCGAAAAAAAGCGGGCCCGTGATCTCGAATACTTCAACATGCTTGGGAATGCGCTCATCGCGAATGGCATCAGGCTCGCTTCCGTTTTCCGATTCGTCTACCTGCCGGTTCAGAACGCTCACATCGCTCGACCGGATCATTTTACGCATGAAGAGAAAAACCGCCAGTATCATCCCGATCTCGATGGCTACGGTAAGATCGATGAGTACGGTAAGAAAAAAAGTAGTGAGCAATACAACGGCATCGCTTCGGGGCCCGCGGGTTACTGCAACAAAGCTTTTCCATTCACTCATATTATAAGCCACTACCACCAGTATGCCTGCCAGCGTAGCCATCGGGATCAGGGCGGCCCATTTGCCTACACAAACCATGATCAGCAATAAAGTAACGGCATGGATCATACCGGCAACAGGAGTTCGTCCGCCGTTTTTGATATTCGTTGCCGTGCGGGCAATGGCGCCGGTTGCCGGAATGCCTCCGAATACGGCGGAAAACATATTGGCCGTTCCCTGCGCTACCAGCTCCATGTTAGAGCGGTGATGGCCGCCGATCATGCCGTCGGCCACTACGGCCGACAGTAAGGATTCGATGCCTCCAAGCAGCGCGATCGTAAATGCAGGCTGTATCATGCTCTTGATGGTTGCAAAATCCAGGTGCGGAATTACCGGCGCCGGAAGCGAAGAAGGGATTTTTCCGAAGCGGCTGCCGATGGTTTCAACAGGCAATTGCAATAACTGCACTGCGGCGGTGGTAAGCAGGATAGCGATCAGCGAACCCGGAACCTTATGCGTTATCTTCGACCAGAATATAACGATCAGCACGGTAGCAGCGGCGATCAGAAAAGCATATCCGTTGACAGATGCGGCGCTGTCGGCATAGCTTTTCCATTTGTCGATGAAGTCTGCAGGCAGGGCTCCCATCTTCAATCCAAAAAAATCTTTTATCTGCGAAGAGAAAATGATCAGCGCAATGCCGCTGGTAAATCCTACGATAAGCGGGTGAGGAATGAATTTGATGATGGCCCCTGCTTTCGCCAGCCCGAATATGATGAGTATGATGCCGGCAATGAATGTAGCAATGATCAACCCGTTGACGTTATATTGCTGAACGATGCCGTAAACGATGACGATGAATGCTCCCGTAGGCCCGCCGATCTGTACGCGGCTGCCTCCCATGGCTGAAATAATAAAGCCGGCGATCACTGCGGTGAACAATCCTTTTTCCGGCGAAACGCCCGACGCTATGGCAAAGGCAATGGCCAGTGGCAGGGCCACAATGCCGACGATGATGCCGGCCATCAGATCCTTGCTGAATTGCTGTTTGCTGTAGTGCTGTAATGTGTCGAATAATTTAGGTCTGAACATGGGTAGGTATTGCAAAACTATCCGCTGCGGGTATTCGGCGCGGTAAGTTTGGTCACTTTTCGGAGTGATCTTTATCAAGATTAAGCAGTACATTTGGGATCACTATGAGCATCGGGGAAATTTTTCCGATATACAAATGGGATTTTCAAAGTGAATCCATTCTTGCTGACCTGCCTCCGGACGACCTGGTACAGCTTATGGCCCATCACAGCAAGCAGTCTTATAAAAAAGGAGAGATCATTTTCCGCGAAGGCGCCTATCCTTCCGGAATATTTTTTATTACGCGGGGCAAGGCCAAGAAATTTAAGGTAGATGAAGATGGAAGGGAGCAGATCATTTATGTGGCCAATACCGGCGAGCTGATCGGCTATCATGCCATTTTATCGGAAGACCGTTATCCCGATTCTGCGGCGGCCCTGGAAGAAAGCATCATTTCCTTTATTCCGAAAAATGATTTTCTGGCCGTGCTTGAGCGGTCGGACATATTGAGCAAAA
>CAYYZJ010000739.1:0-2338 GCA_964475615.1 uncultured Flavitalea sp.
CAGTCGGACGATGCAGACTATGATGTTACCGGATATATCTCCGGCTACGACGTAAGCACAACAGGCGTTTCCAACCAGCAGGCCGCCACCAACCGGCTTACCGTGAGCGTGCACCTGATCTTCAAGAACAGGCTGAATGAGAAAAAGATCGGCACGCCCGATTTTGAAGCGGATGTGAGCCGTAATTTTGATTTCGCTGCAAGCCTAAGCCTCAGCGACGCACAGGCGCAGTTGACCCCGACAATCGTCAGCAATATGACCGACGAAATATTTAACCGGCTTTTTTCAAATTGGTAATTGCATCATGCTAACGAGCACAGCACAGATCATACAATCATTGTTCGGTGAAGAGAAGCTGGAAAATGTTTCGCTAAGCCAGCTCAGGGCTTTGACTGAAGAATACCCCATGTTCGGGCCCGGGCATTACCTGTTCTCCAAAAAACTGCAGCAGGAAAACAATGAGGATTTTCTGGCAGAAACCCGGAAGACCGCACTCTATTTCAACAATCCTTTCTGGCTGCAATGGATGCTGGAACATACCGGCAGGAAAGATGAAAAGCAGCTCATCGAAGAGCCGGTTGCGGCCGATACCATTCAGCAGGAAACCGTTGTTTCCTGGCAAACCGAATCGATAACGATAACCGAAGAAACTGTATCTCCGGAAGAAACCATATCTCCGGAAGAAACTATACCTTCAGCAAAAGAATTTACCGCTACCTCCGAACCGGAAACCACGCCGGAAGAAACGGAAAATATTTCCCGGGATCAGCCGGAAACAAAAGAAGAATGGAACGGTTTTGAAGATAGCCCTGAAGAGATCGCTCCCTCGCTGGCGCTCTACACGCAATCTGATCCTGACGCCATTGCGGAGGAAGCTATCGCAGCAGAAGCTATCGCCGGGGAAGCCATTACAGAACATATCCAGGAACCCATTCCGGAAGAATCCTCATCTCCCCCAGTCGACATAGATGATTTTGCATTCTTCGTTTATGATATCCCTGAAAAAATAGAAGCGCCGCCGGCATTGGAAGTAGCGGAAACAGCACAGTCCGAAGCCGCTCCAGAAGAGATCGAAGTCCCTCCAAAAGAGATCGTGGAAGACCAGCTCGTCTTCGAGCCCTATCATACCATCGATTATTTTGCTTCGCAGGGAATCCGCCTTCAGGCGGAAGAAGAACCGACCGACAAGATCGGAAAGCAACTAAAAAGTTTTACAGACTGGCTCAAGACCATGAAGCGCCTTCCCATGAAGCAGCCGGAAGCAGAGCCCGATGAAACAGAGACCGCGATCCAGATCATTGCAGAACATTCCATCGAGGAAAAAGATGTGGTCACCGAAACCATGGCAGAAGTGCTGGCCCGCCAGGGAAAGATCGAAAAGGCCGTCGAACTCTATCAGAAATTAAGTTTGCTCAATCCCGACAAAAGCGCTTATTTTGCAGCCAGGATTCAACAACTAAAAGCATAATCGACCAATGATATTTTTTGTAATTCTGATCATCGCGGCCTGCATATTCCTGGGGTTTTTTATTCTTGTTCAAAATCCCAAGGGCGGCGGACTGGCCGGCACGGTAGGCGGCTTCAGCAACCAGTTCATGGGCGTAAAACAAACCACCGATGTGCTTGAAAAAGGAACCTGGGTGCTTGCAGTGGTAGTGGCCCTGCTCTGCCTGTTCTCGACCATCTTTATTCCCAAAGCCACCACAACACAGGTAAGGGACATTAAGCCTACTACGACGAATTCCCTGCCGGTTGCCCCCGCTCCTTCCAATCCCAAATAAATTGCGGTTAAAATATTTATCACCCTGTCATCACTCCGGCAGGGTTTTTTATTTATTTTGAGCCATTAATTTGAAAATACCTATGAAGAGGCGAATTGTTATCGTATTTATCCTCCCGCTATTGTTCATCGCTGCGCTGCTCGCCTGGGAATTGTTTGGGCCTGCAACCGCATTTCACGGCAACAAATATTACCTCTATATCAAAACCGGCATGAACTACGAGCAGGTGCTCCGGTTGCTGAAAAAAGATACGGTATTGAAAAGCCCTTCCATCTTCAACTGGGTCGCTGCAAGATTGGATTATCCCGCTGCCGTAAAAGCAGGCAAATATGAAATCAAGCACGGTGCCGACCTCATCTCCATCATCCGTATGCTCCGCAACGGCAGGCAAACACCGGTGAACCTCGTCATTACCAAATTGAGAACAAAGGAAGACCTGGCATCATTGGTCGGAAAAAGATTTGAACCCGATTCACTCGCCTTCATCCGGTTCCTGAACAATGAAGATTCGATGAAAGCTTATGGCCTCGATACCAATATCGTAATGACCGCAGTGT
>CAYYZJ010000740.1:0-8093 GCA_964475615.1 uncultured Flavitalea sp.
GCACATGCACCTTGATATCTTTTACAAATATCGAATCGATATTGTGTACGGTTTTGGAAACTTCGGTTACTGCATTCTTAATGGCATCGTCAATTCCTTTTTCGGATGAAGCTATGATCTCGATCACTTTAACTATTGGCATACGACAGATTTTAGATGTGAGTAATTAAGGCATGCCTCAAAAAACATACCACCGATATTATTCCACCGCCTGCTCAGCCCTCAGGCTGTTCAGATAGGCCATGGCTTCTTCGTCGGTCACCTGGCTGAAGTCTTCATAAAATCCACCTACGCCAATGAACTCCTCCGGAACGAGCGGACATACCACTTCCGTTACTTTTTTTGAAAGTGTATTCACGGCCCTGCGGGAAGCTACCGGCGCAGCGACAATGATCTTTGCCGGCCCTGATTTTTTCAGCAGTTGTACGGTTGCGATCAGCGTATTGCCTGTGGCAATGCCATCGTCGATGATGACGGCGGTTTTCCCTTCCAGGTTCTCGGGCTTTTTGTCGCCCATGAATTTATTGTACATCTGCCTGAGTTGTGTACGGATGCGTTCGGTTTCCGATTGAATATAATCGGGAGAAATATATTCATGCGGAACAATATAGCTGTCTGTAAGGCTCACGGCGCCGATAGCATATTCCTTATGCATGGGATGGCCGATCTTTTTAGTCGGTACAATATCTATCGGAAAGCCCAGTTCCCTGGCCACTGCGTAGGCAACGGGAATGCCGCCTCTTGGTATGGCAAGTATCACGGCAGGATCGCGCTCATATTTTTTTAATTGAGCGGCCAGCACGCGCCCTGCCTGCAATCTGTCCTCGTACATAATTATTTTTTTAATCGTTAGATACCATCTGCTCCTGCAGGTGATTTTTGAACTATGTTGCAGGTCATACTCTCCTCCTGATGTAGTTGGTTAAAATATTCGTGCCAGAGGGATGAATGAGCTTTTCAACAAAGCTATTCTGAGCTTTTTAACAAAGTTGCCGATGAAAATAATAGGGAGATTTGTCCGATAAAAATGAAAGACATGGAAAAAATCTGGTTTATTACAGGAAGTGCCCGCGGACTGGGCAAAAGCATTACAGAAGCTGCGCTTGCTGCAGGAGATAAAGTAGCTGCTACTGCACGAAACCCGGAACAGTTGAACGGTCTTAAAGAAAAATATTTCGATCGGATATATCCCCTTGCCCTGGATGTGACCGATGAAGATCAGATCGCGCTCACCGTTGAACTGACCATACAGCGTTTCGGCCGGATCGATATACTGGTGAACAATGCGGGGTTCGGCATCACCGGTGCTGCTGAAGCGTTCACCGATGAGCAGGTGCGCAGCCAGCTTGAAACAAATCTATACGCGCCCATAGCCATTACGCGGGCTGTATTGCCTTATATGCGCAGGCAGCGCCAGGGCCGCATCATGCAGATCAGCTCGATCGGAGGCCGGGTGGGCACAGGAGGAGTAAGTATTTATCAGGCCGCTAAATTCGGGTTAACGGGTTTCAGCGAAGCATTGGCAAAAGAAACAGCTCCTTTGGGAATATGGGTCACTTCGATAGAGCCCGGCGGCATCCGCACCGACTGGGCCGGCGCTTCCATGACCTATGCTGTGCAGGTGGAAGGCTATGAATCTACAGTAGACAAGCGGGCGAATTATTTTAAGAGTGGTTACACAGCTACCGGCGATCCGGACAAGATGGCCAGGGTGATCGTTGATCTTGCCAATCATCCGCAACCTCCCGTGCACCTGATATTGGGCAGCGATGCAGCGGGGTTATTGAAAAATGCAGATCAGTGGAGGAAGGATGAGTTTGAAAAATGGATGCCGGTGAGCTTGTCTACCGACCATGATGATGCCGTTGATTTTTTCAAAACAGAAGCCGGCAAATGGTATGCTGCACAGCAGAAATAAATTGAACTACCTTTATAGAACAGGCATGAGCATACATGAAACACATAAGCCGAAAAAAGGCATCGTGTATTCCTGCTATCACAGCAGGAGCAGGGAAGGAGAACATTTTATTTCCGAGCATGCGTTCAGCTATCAGATCGCGGGTTGCCTGACGGTTAATGATGGCAGTAAGGAATATATTTTCAGGGAAGGCGATTTCAGGTTTTCCAGGAGGAACCGGCTGGCCAAATTCGTCAAGCAGCCGCCGGAAGGGGCCGAGTTCAGGTCTATTTCCATTTTTCTGGATCAGGATACGCTGCGGAATTTCAGCATGGAATATGGATACCGTTCAACGGCTTCCTGCAACAGCGATGCTGTGATAGATATAAAACCGGATCCACTGTATAAATCGTATATGGATTCGCTGATGCCTTATCTGCAGGCGCAGGGCCCGGAGTATGAAGCATTGCTGTCATTGAAACTGAAGGAAGCGATCCTGATCTTGCTGAAGGCGAACCCTGAATTGAAAGACCTGCTGTTCGATTTCAGTGAACCGGGCAAGATCGATCTGGAAGCATTCATGCAGCAGCATTATCATTTCAATGTCGATCTGCAGCGCTTTGCTTATTTAACGGGACGGAGCCTGGCTACGTTCAAGCGGGATTTTGAAAAGATATTTCATACTTCGCCCAATCGCTGGTTGCAGCGGAAAAGGCTGGAGCAGGCTTATTATCTCATCAAGGAAAAACACCGCAAGCCTTCCGATGTTTATCTGGAATTAGGCTTTGAAGATCTTTCCCATTTCTCTTTTTCGTTCAAAAAAACTTTCGGCGTTTCGCCTTCGGTGGTGTGAATGCGGGATACGGGATACGAGATGCGGGATACGGGATGTGAGATATAAGATATGGGGCAAATCTTATTGAGCACATTTCATATTTCATATCATCCCGTATCTCGCATCCCTCATGATTTCCAGATATCCAACAATCCCTTTTCTTTTCCCATTACCGGGTCGTGAGAGGGGAGGGGGAGCGCGGCGATGTTCTTGTCGGCCTGTGGTCTTTCTCCGGGTTCTCCTCTGAGCAGATCCCAGGTATGGCCGTCGGGATAGGCTCCTACAACGCCGAGATGATCGCTGCCCAGGTTCTTATGTCCAACACCTGCCGGGATAATGATAATATCGCCGGCGGCAATATTCACCTTGCTTCCTTTTTCACCGCCAAGATGCAGCAATGCCGTGCCGCTGTAAATGCCCAGTACTTCATGAGACGTGCTGTGATAATGATGAAAAGGATAGATGCCGTTGCGCCAGGAATTAGCCCAGTTATTGGCCTCGAATGTTTGCTCCAGCCAGGATGCGCCTTCAGTTCCCCTTGCATTGAATGCGTTGCGATAAACCAGCAGCGGGTACCTGCTGTTGGGTATGCTGCCATCGTCTTTGAAATAAAAAATTTCCGGTGCTGTATGCTGCATGGCTCCTGATTTGTCGGGTATGAAAAAACCGGTTGCTGATAGTCCGGCCAGCGATAAGAATTTTTTTCTGTTCATGATCCAATTTACTTCAATAATCAATCCAATAATTCCGTGGTATGGTAATTGCAAATTCACCTGAAAACTGATTATATGCCAGAGAAAAAAGTAATTGAGCGCGCAATGCGCGATAAACGCGAAGGCAAATCGCCGAGCACTCAGGCAGGCGAGTTTGTACGCGATGAAATGGAGAAGATCCGCAAGGGCGAGCATGGAGCCAGATCCACCAAGCAGGCCATTGCCATAGGATTGTCTGAAGCCCGCCGTGCAGGCGTTGATCTGAAGCCGCCGGCAAAGGGCAAGACTTCTGAAAGAACGCGCAGGAATGCCGAACGCGCATACAGGAAAGGGCAGCGGCATGAGCCGGTATCAAAGGAACGTTCCCGCGCCAGGGTGCAGGTACTGAAGCGTGAAAGCAGGGAAGCAGCTTCTCCACGGGCGCTTTCCAGGCAGGCACATGAAGCAGCACGGCAGCGCAGTCCTGCAGACCGTTCTGCTGCCGCACGAAAGGCTGTGCAGACAAAAGGCCCGCGCGAACGCTCGGAGGCAGCCAAAAAAGCGGCCCGGACAAAAGGCCTGCGGGGTCGTTCGGAAGCGGCAAAAAAAGCGGCAAGGACAAGAGCCATGCACAAAAGCCATAGTTAACAGCTTTATGTATTGAAGCAGGACTTGGTAAAGCAGGTTAGCACTATGCTTGCAGAGGAAGATTGAGCAAAGGATGCTGGCTTGCGGTATGCAGATTGCGCCACACGCGGTTTATTTCAGTGGATGGATCTGCAGCGGCGAGCCCGCAATAAGGATACAGCTTATCGACAATTTCCCTGGAGCACGCAGCCAGATCATAGCTCCTCAGGCTTACCTGCTTCAATATTTCCGGTTGAAGCAGCCGGCCGGATTTACCTGCTTCCCAGGAATCATGGACCATAGTATAAAATGATGTTCTTGCTTCCTGCATGCGCATCCTGGCTTCTTCGACCATTTCCGTTCTCAGCTTTTCAACAGCTATTTTGGTGGATGCTTTCAGGCCATGATTATTATGTTTTGATTTCTCTTCAAACAACATCTCGCAGCAATCAAGAAAACGCATGGCCATGCCGGAGCTGTTCACAGCCAGTGTTGCCGCTGCAAACTGAAGGAACGGATACCGGTAAACGGGTTGATCGAGCACGGTATGTTGATCATCTATTATAAAACACCGCTCAGACGCCAGGCTGAGCCGGCTTACTTCAAAACTATGACTGGCTGTTGCGATCATTCCCATAACAGGCCAGTTTTTATGAATGGTCACTTCTTCTCTTAAAAATAAAAAAGCGCGGATCTGCGGGCTGCCGTCTTCATTCAGCAAGATCGCTCCGTTTTTTTCCATCAGGCAATTGGCCGTGAATACCGTGGCATGCGGAGCGCCGCTTGCATAATTCCATCTTCCGTTTATTTCATAACCGTTTGCCGTAATCTTGGCAATGCCTGAAGGGTTGCCGCTTCCCGCAAAGCAGGCTTTAGGGTTGCTGAAAATGATTTTGCTCAGATCTTCCTGCAGGAACCCAACGAACCAGGCTGCTCCACTGCAAAGAGTGACCGTCCAGCCGGTGCTTCCATCCGCCCAGGCCAGTCCTTCTTCAATTTGCAATGCATCGGGGAGAGATAATTGCAGTCCATTGTATTGCCGGGGCACGAAGAGATTGAACCATTGCTGTTCGTAGATGACAGCAAGCTGCTGCGGATGAAGCGCTCCCAGTTTTTCTGCTTCAGCGGCTGCTTCGCGGATGATCCGCGAAAGCTTGGGATCGATGAATTGAGCAGGATGCGGTGCTGAGATCATGACGGAAAATTACAGTTTAATATGAAAGCAGGAATGAATAATGCCCCTGCTACATCATATAGCTCCTGATTATTTTCCTCCATTTAAAGTATCCCTGCACCGCCACTATAAAAAGAAAAAGCGTAAGCGCTGCATAAAGCGGAAGCTTTTTGTATATCAGCAAAGGTATCGCAAAAGCATTGGAGATATTGAGCAGGATCCAGTTCTCGATTTTTCGTTTTGCCAGTAACCACATCCCTGCCCATGCAGTAGCGCTCACCCAGGCATCCCAAAACGGAACTGTTGAAGGAGTAAAATGGTTAAGCAACCAGTACAACAGCGCCAGACCTCCGAAAACGATCAGCAGACAGATCATCCATTCTTTCCTGCTGCTGTAAGCAATCTTTACCGGCGGCTGATTTTTCTTTTTGATCCAGTACCACCATCCGTAAATGCTCATCAGCACATAGTAGCCGTTCAGCAGGCATTCGGCATAAAGTCCCGCCCTGAACAGGACGAATATAGAAAGCAGCGTGGATGCGATACCTGCAGGGTAAAGCCATATCTTATTGGCTTTTGCCAACAATACTTCCGCCACTCCGAGCAATACCGCCAGCCATTGCCATAAATCAGTTTCGGCCACCTGTTCCGCGAACAAATGCCAGCCTTCTTGCAGGTTCATAATTGATTGTCCGACGTGAATAGAGCCGGATTAATTAAACCTTCTTCTGATATTCTTCTTAACCTCTTCATCGCAATATTCAATGAACTGATCTGTGATCATTTTCATCTGTTCCGTACTCAGCGGTTTGGTAACGAAACCTGCTGCATGCTGATGAGCAAAATTTTTCTCCTGGAGCATGGAAGAAGTGCTGAATAATACAATAGGCACATTTTTAAACCGCTCCATCTGGCGGATCTTCTGGAGGGTTTGCTTACCGTTTAGCAATGGCATATTGATGTCGAGGATAATGAGGCAGGGATTGGGATCCAGAACCGAAAGGCTGTTAAGATATTTCAGCGCTTCAACTCCGTTTTCTACGGTAACCAGCTCAACATTCTGTGTATGTTCCGTAAATGCATCTTCAACGAATTTCAGATCATCCTTATCATCGTCGGCATACAAAACCAAGTGCTTGGGTGGGGTTGTATCGGTCATATTGAATTTTGAATTTATCATCTTAAAAACCTTGCTGTTGATCCGGTTTAATATTTTTATCAAAAATACCTTCAATATCTATTCCATTCAGGTACGGATCGAGAATATCCATGTTATCCGAACAATGGATATCATCGATTGTTTTCCTGTATTCTTTATATAAAATCTCTACATACAGTTGGTTAAACTGGTACAGTATTGCCGTACTGTTCTGCCATTTGCGCTTGCTCAGATATACGCCTTTGGCTTGCAGCAGTTCCAGTTTCTCCGATACAGTTCGTGCACTGAATTTGGTAATGGTCATAATGTTAGGCCACTCAAGGGAATAATTGAAACGATAGGGGACGAAAATAATTATTCTGCATTATTGTCCCAAAAAAATATGGAAGAAAGATAAATAAAAAAACCCGCTGCAGGAGCGGGCTTAATCGTCTGAACAGCCATTCATTTGTTCGAATGCAGGGCAATGCTGTTGCCTTCGGTGTCGGTAAAGAAAGCCATGTAACCGATTTCATCGGTGATTTTGGTCTTGGGCATTTCTATTTTCCCTCCGGCTTTTTCCACTTTTGAAAGAACATTTTGCAAATCGGGATTGCCGTTGAGATAAATCTTTACGCCATCTTTACCCGGCTTGTGCGAAGGTCCCTCGACCAGGCTCCCGGATACTTTCCCGTTCATGTCGAAAGGGAACATAGCCATTTTCATGCCCATCATCTCCTGCTCCTCCATTTTTATGGAAAACAGGGATTCATAAAATTTTTTGGCGCGGCTGATATTGCTCACCGGTATCTCGAACCAGTTGAGCGCATTTTCCTGTGCTGTCATTGTCTGATTTTTTTAATTGTTAAAAAAATATTTCAGTCAATGACGAATGGCCTTCCGGCCTCAGGACAATTTTTTAAGGAAAAACTTTATTTGCAGATGAGAAGCTGAAATCCAGGGAGTTAATTACCTGATCAAAACGGTTGTCCCCTTCAGGTATACTTTATTGTTGTCGGCATCCGTATAGCTCAGCGTCCACACAAAAGCGCCGGCAGGCTGGGGAATGCCGTGCAGGCTGCCATCCCATTTTTTCGTCCAGTCGCGCGTTTCAAAAACCAGCTCCCCGCTCCGGTTGAATACCCGGAATATGAGGTTGGTCGCTTTATAGGCATTCAGCGGGTATAGGTAATCGTTATGCCCGTCGCCATTGGGAGTAAAGGCTGACGGAACGGCAATAAAGCAATTGTTCACTGCTTTTATAGTGTGTTGTGCAGTGTCCGTACAGCCTGTGCTGTCTGTAACAACCAGCCGCACGGAATAGACCGATGCGTCGCCTGCCGGCGGATATTTCTGTTCGGCAGGATCCTGCTGTTCGCTGGTCTGCCCGTTACCGAAATCCCATTGCCATTTTATGATATCGCCGGAGCTGGTATTGCTGAACAGGACAATATCTTTCGGGCAAGCCACATCGGGCCCTGTAAAACCGGCTTTCAGCGGCCCGTTAAGCAAGGTGATCCTTACTGTGTCGGATGCACTGCATGACGATTGATTGGTAACCTTAACAGTATACGTGGTAGTAACCTCCGGACTGGCTACCGGATTGCTGATATGGCTGTCCGACAAACCCGCTTCCGGCGTCCATACATAACAGTTACCTCCGCTTGCCTGCAAAGGCACTTTAACGCCATAGCATACTGCCGTGTCGGAAGATATTTTTACATCCGGCC
>CAYYZJ010000741.1:0-3018 GCA_964475615.1 uncultured Flavitalea sp.
GAGTGTTGAGTGTTGAGTGTTGAATATTTCCGCTGCAAAAAGAACGCTCAACACTCAACATTCAACACTCAACACTCAAGTAATAATAAATAATAATAATTAAAGGTTCAACAAAAACGCCGTTCCTTCTCCTTCCACCGACTGCACCTGTATGGTTCCTCTGTGCAGCATCACGATCTGCTTGCAGAGGCTGAGGCCGATGCCGCTTCCGTTTTTGCGGGTGCTGAAAAAAGGAATGAATATTTTATCGAGCAGCTCGGGCGGAATGCCTGTTCCGTTATCCGCCACTTTTATGCTCACCTTACTGTGCATCGCTGCTATGGCCGACAATACCACCCGCGGATGGCTCCTGTCCTTCACCGCTTCCATGGCATTCACCAGCAAATTGATCAGCACCTGCTCTATCAGGCTGGCGTCCACTTCTACGGAAAGATCGGGATCTTTCAGGATGATCTCCAGGTCGATGTTCTTCTGCTGCAGCGTGGGCTGCATGAGCTGGTGCAGGTTCTCGAACAGATCCCGCACATATATCTTTTTCAGATTGGGAGAAGTGATCTTGTTGAGATTGCGGTAGGTCTCTGCAAATTTTAATAGCCCCTCGCTGCGCCTCCTGATGGTGTCGATGCCCAGCTCCAGGTCTTCTATGGCGGCGGGTTGCTCACGGAGATGGATAACCGATTTATTCAGGCGGTCGAGCATGGTTTCGGCCAGGGATGAGATCGGCGCCACGGAGTTCATGATCTCATGCGTCATCACGCTCAGCAGCTTCTGCCAGGCGCGGGCCTCCGTTTCGTCGAGGGCTTCGTTGACATTCTGGAAAGCGATCAGCTTGTACACTTTGCCGTCGGTCTGGAAAGCAGTGGCAGAGAGCAATGCCTTGAAGGGGCTGTTGTCTTTGGTAATGGAGATCACTTTGTTTTCGCCGGGCCGCAGGTTCAGGACTTCGTGGTACAGCAGGTCGTCCCTCCTGGCCAGCGAATGGATGGTCTTGAGATAGGGAATGCCCAGCATCCTCCTGAACGATTCATTCATCCATCCTATCTCTCCCGTCTTGTGTTCATAGGAAAGAATGCCGGTATCCACCAGCTCGAGGATCTTCTGCAGGTACTGGTACTGCATTTCCTTTTCCTTGCTGATGACCTTGAACGTAGTATTGATCTCATTAAATCCTTTTCGCAGGGGCTGCAGCTCGCGCGGGGCGTGCTTTACATCGAAATAGCGCGAAAAATCGCGGTAATGGATGGCTTCCACGAACTGCTCCACTTCATCCTGCGCCTTGCGGTGAAAGCGGTAAAAATCGATAAGCTGGTAAATGATAACGGGAAGGAGCACCGTAAGATAAATGGGCTGTCCCCTCACTATCACAAAAGCGGTAAAGCTCAATGTCAGGAACATGAGCAGCACCCGGACAAGAATGCGCAGTTCAAATTTTTTCAACATAGTGAATAATGTGGAAATGTGGAAGTGTGGAGATGTGGAAATGAAAGCATGGGATCAAAAGGCGATTTAACCTTGAGATAACGGCATTTTCACATTCCCACACTTCCACATTTCCACATTTTTTCTTCAAATATCGTATTTACTTAGCCTTCTGTAAAGTGCAGTGCGTGTTAATCCGAGCTCCTTGGCGGCTTTGGAAATATTGCCATTGTGCTTTTCGATGACGCGCAGGATGGTGTTCTTTTCCATGGTGCTCAATTTGAAATCGATGATCTCGTCGGGGATTTCCTTGATGGATTCTATGGGTGAAAAGATGAGATCGCTGGCCTGCAGCCTGTCGTTCTCCGACATGATCACAGCCCTTTCGATGGTATATTGCAGCTCGCGCACATTGCCGGGATAATGATAGGCCTTGAGCTTTTCAAGCGCCCGCGGGTCGAAATCATTGGCCGGCTTCAGGTATTTGGCGGCATAGATGCGGGCAAAATGCTTGGCCAGCAGAATAATATCGTCCCCCCGCTTGCGCAGCGGCGGCACCATGATCTCCAACGTATTGATGCGGTAGATCAGGTCTTTGCGGAACCGGCTTTCATTGGCCAGCTCGGCCAATGGCAGGTTGGTGGCGCAGACCAGGCGGATATCGATGGGTATGGTTTGATTGGTGCCCAGCCTCGTGATCTGCCGGTTCTGCAGCACCGAAAGCAGCTTGGCCTGCTGGTGCAGGGAGATATTGCCGATCTCATCGAGGAAAAGCGTTCCTCCGTTAGCCGCCTCGAAGCGGCCCACCCGATCCTCACGGGCATCTGTAAACGCACCTTTCTTATGACCGAAGAGCTCGCTCTCGAACAGGCTTTCCGTAAGCGCACCCACATCTACCTTGATGAACTGCTTGTCGGCACGCAGCGATTTCTGGTGAATGGCCTGGGCAATCAGGTCTTTCCCCGTTCCGTTCTCCCCAAGGATCAGTATATTGGCATCGGTGGGCGCGATCTTTTCTATCTTATAAAAAATATCGCGCATGGCCTCCGATTCGCCGATCAGTTCCGACCCGGCCCTGGTATCCCTGATATTCGGGGCGCCGGGACTGCCTTTGCTGTTCTCTTTTTTCTTCAATGCGTCTTTGATGGTGATGATGAGCTTTTCATTATGCCAGGGCTTGACCACGAAATCGGCAGCCCCTTCTTTCAGCGATCGAACGGCAAGGTCTATATCCCCATAGGCCGTGATCATGATCACGACAGCCTCTGACCCGAATTCCCTGATCTTCTTCAGCCAGAACAATCCCTCATTGCCGGTATTGATGGAGCTGTTGAAATTCATGTCCAGCAGCACAATATCGAAAGCCTGCCTGGCCAGGATTGACCGGATGTTCTCCGGATTCTTTTCAGTGACCACTTCGGCGGCTTCGGTCTTCAGCAAAAGCCTCACGGCCGTCAGCACATCAGGATCATCATCAATAATTAATATGGAAGCGTTTTTCAAGCCCATGTGTAACAATAAAAAAATTTAATCGTCCAATGCAACAAATTCCTGCCACAAGTATACCTTAAATATAATAGTATGGCAATTAATTTTTTA
>CAYYZJ010000742.1:0-3123 GCA_964475615.1 uncultured Flavitalea sp.
GCACTTCCACCAAAGGTAATAAAGGACATCAGAGCCGTTCGGGTTTCAAGAACAAGATGGCCCATGAAGGCGGCCAGATGCCCATCCAGAGAAGGCTTCCCAAGCGCGGATTCAACAATATCCACCGGGTGGAATACAAAGTGTTCAACCTGGGCCAGATCGATCAACTGGCTGAGAAATATGGTATTAAAGAGTTTACCACAGAAAACCTCTATGCCAATGGACTGATCAGCCAGACCGACCGGGTAAAGATCCTGGGTAACGGCGAGCTGAAGACCAAGCTCAGCTTCAAGGTGAATGCCGTGAGCGGCAAGGCAAAACAGGCTATTGAAGAGGCCGGCGGAACAATAGAAATTCTGAAGTAAATTTTCTGTAACTTGCATAGACGCAGCAAATGCGTCTTTTTTGTTTGGGCCTAAAATTAAAGTACCATAACCCGTGAAGAAATTATTCCAAACACTCAAAAATATCTGGAGCATCGAGGAGCTGAAGAGCAAGATCATCGTGACCTTGACGCTGGTACTCATCTACCGTTTCTGCACTTTCATTGTATTGCCCGGCATCGACCCAAATAAGCTCAGCGCTTTGTCGGGCGCAAAAACAGGTGCACTCGGTCTGATAGACGCTTTCTCCGGAGGCGCTTTCCTCCAGGCCTCCATCATCGCATTGGGCATCATGCCTTATATTTCCGCATCCATCTTCATGCAACTGATGACCATCCTGGTTCCGCAGATGCAGAAGATACAGAAAGAAGGAGAGAGTGGACGAAAGAAGATCAATCAGTGGACAAGATACCTGACCGTTGTGGTCACTTTTGCGCAGGCGTATGCCTATGTTACCTATCTCAAAACAATTGGAAAGGATGCGATCATTGAATCGTTCAGCGCGTATTTCTGGCTCACCACGCCCATCGTGCTTACTGCAGGCACTTTATTCGTGATGTGGCTTGGCGAAAAAATAACCGACAAGGGATTGGGTAACGGAACCTCGCTCATCATCATGATCGGTATCCTGGCCCGGCTCCCGAGCTCGCTCCGTAATGAATTCGTGGCCAAATCGGCCATGGGCAGCGGAGGCATCCTGATCTTCGTGATCGAAATTGCCGTGCTGGTGGCTATCATTCTCGGGCTGATCGTATTGATCCAGGGCGTGAGAAAGGTGCCGGTAAATTATGCCAAGCAGATCGTAGGCAACCGGCAATTCGGAGGAGCCCGCCAGTTTCTTCCGCTGAAAGTGAACAGCGCCGGCGTTATGCCCATCATTTTTGCGCAGGCCATCATGTTCCTGCCTACGCTCATTTCATATACGAGCTTTGAAAATAAGGAAGGGATATCCAAGATATTTTCCGATCCGCGCGATTTCTGGCACATGCTGATCTATGCGGTGATCGTGGTTGCCTTTACATTCCTGTACACAGCCCTGATCTTTAATCCCAAGCAGATCGCCGACGACCTGAAGCGGAACAACGGTTTTATTCCCGGTGTAAAGCCCGGACAGCCTACGGCAGACTTTATCGGTGCGGTGATGGATAAGATCACTTTGCCGGGCGCGGTGCTGCTGGCGCTGATCGGCATCCTTCCCGGATTTGCGCAGCGGCTGAACATTACGCAAGGATTTGCTTCTTTCTTCGGCGGCACTTCCCTGCTGATCATGGTTGGTGTTATTTTGGATACCCTGCAGCAGATCGAAACCCAGTTGCTGATGCGTCAATATGATGGCCTGATGAAGAGCGGAAGAATCCAGGGACGCCAGTCTGTAACGAGCGCAGTAATTTAAACCATACTGTAACACTTTTTACCGATAAACCTGTCCCGACTGTTTCGGGACAGGTTTATTTATAAATAACAATAACGCTGAAGGCTGAACGCATAACGCTTAATACATAACGCCTTCAGCTCAGTAAAACATTAACATTAGAATAGCGTTTCGCGTTAAGCGTTATACGTTAAGCGTAAAAGATGATTTATTATAAAACACAGGCCGAGATCGAATTGATGAAGCAAAGCTGTTTGCTGGTAAGCCAGACGCTTGCCGAGATTGCAAAAGTGCTGAAACCCGGCATCAACACATTGTATCTCGACAAGCTCATCGGCGATTTCATACAGGATCACCAGGCAAAGCCTTCTTTCCTCAATTACCGCGGCTATCCTTTCAATTCCTGCATTTCGGTAAACGATGTAGTGGTTCACGGTTTTCCCAATAAAAATGAACTCAGGGAAAGCGATATCATTTCCATCGACATCGGCATATACAAGAACGGCTTTCATGGCGATCATGCTTATACCTTTGCCATCGGCGATCCGGGCGAAGATGTGGCCAAACTGATCAGGGTTACGAAAGAATCTCTATATAAAGGGATTGAAAAAGCGGTTGCGGGTAACCGTGTGGGCGATATCTCCTATGCCATACAGGAGCATACGGAAAGAAAATACGGTTATGGTGTGGTGAGAGAGTTGGTGGGGCATGGACTGGGAAGAAGCCTGCACGAAGAGCCGCAGGTGCCCAATTACGGCCGCCGCGGCAGCGGCCCTAAATTGAAAGAAGGATTGGTGCTTGCTATTGAGCCCATGATCAACCTGGGGAAAAAAGACGTTTATACTGAAGACGACGGATGGACGGTAAGAACCGTGGATCATAAACCCTCCGTGCATTTTGAACACGATGTTTGCGTGCAGAAGCACAAGGCCCTGATCCTTTCCGATTACAGCATCATCGAAGCCGCCGAAAAAGCCAACCCGCATCTGTTCAGCGCTTATGCAGCGGCGCAGCCTGTTTAGGAATCATTGTTCATGCGCAAAAAAGCAATCATAATCGGCGGCGGTGCAGCAGGATTTTTTTGCGCAGTGAATGCAGCCAGATTGAATCCGGAGTTGGAAGTCATCATTACTGAAAAGACCAGCAAGCTGCTGAGCAAGGTAAAAATAAGCGGTGGCAGCCGTTGCAATCTCACTCATTCCTGTTTCTCCATTTCGGAGATGATTAAAAACTATCCGCGCGGCGCCCATTTTCTGAAAAAATCATTTCATGAGTTCTTTACTGGCGACACTATTAAATGGTTTGAAGAAAGAGGAGTAAAGCTGAAGACCGAAGAAGACGGCAGGATGTTTCCCGTCACCGATTCTT
>CAYYZJ010000743.1:0-5918 GCA_964475615.1 uncultured Flavitalea sp.
CATGGCTTCGAGGATAACGAGCGGAAAGGATTCCTTTTCATATTTGGTCGGGAATACAAAGACATCCGATTCCCTCAGTATCCTGTATTTTTCTTCGTCGTATTTCGGCCCTTCGATCTTCACGAATTCAGCAAGGCCCAGCTCCTGGATGCGGTTCATCAGCTCCTGCTCCGAAATATCGAAAGCTTTCCCGACCAGGGATACCCGGAAATCGAGATTTTCTTTTTTCAGCATGCTGCAGGCATCGATGAGATCGAGTATTCCTTTATTGATGATGAAATTGGAAAGCCAGAGTATGCGGCAGACCGATCGTTGTTTTTTATATCCGTTAAGCTGCCCGGCCCTGTCGGCAATGCCGTTGGGCACGATATATGGATCGCGGCTCAGGTAAGGCGAAAGATCGGAGATGCCCTCTTTCGACAAACAGATATGATCGCTGTCGGAGAACATCCTCGTATAAACGAATTTATACAACCGGCTTTTTTCTCCTTTTGCCTTAACGCCCTTGCCATGATGATGAAATACCACAGGCACTCCGTACAGTTTGATGATGCTGTAAAAGAGGAAATCCTTGTACAGCGCAAACCCTGCGGGAGAAACAGCGAAATAGATGAGCGACGGTTTTATCTTTCTCAATGTGCGAAAGAGATTGAAATAATCGCCTATCGTTTTTTTCAGCTTGTACCATTTTATCTTACCCACATCATTCATTTCTTTGCTGATTGACAGGGAAAAATACTGCGCATCGAATTTCTGCTTGATGAGCCTGGAATTGTACACGTTCAGGTTCATCAGAGTTGAGCCGTGCACCGGCGGAGGAACTTTCAGGATGAACAGGATCTTTTCCAACGTTTATGCCTATGCGGGATTCATTTTAAGATCAGGGGCGCTGATGCTGATATCGCGGCTGTTCTTCAGCTTCCATATTTCAAACAGATCGTCCTTGAGGTGGCTGGCCGAATACCTTCTCATCCTTTTTGCCTGCTCTGCCGGGTCTATCTTCAGCTCGATGGCCTTGGCCATGTATTGGGCAAATTCCTGCGGGTTCCTGTTCTCCACCACATATCCGTCAATGCCCCGGTCAACAATATCGCGGGCGCTGGAAAAACTGGATACGCATACCGGCGTGCAGGAACCTTTGGCTTCGAGCAGGGAAGTCGACCAGCCCTCACCGTTAGGAAATGATCCCAGGATATAAAGGTCGGCTGCATTCAGGTATTTGGCTATTCTTTCGGGCGGCTGGAATCCCATCATCCTCACATGATTTTCCAGGCCCTCTGTTTTGATGAATGCTTCCACTTCTGCACGAGAACCGCCGTCGCCGAGCATATAGTACACACTGTTGGGCTTGATCTTCAGAAATTCCCGGAACGATTCCAGCTTGAGCTTCCATCCTTTTATCCAATGCAGCCTGCAGGTGGAGACGATGATGCACTTATCCATGGGCAGATTGAGCTCCCTGCGCATGGCCATCTTGTCGCGATACTTGAAAATATTCATATTGATCCTCGTAGGGAACTGGATCACGTCGCCATCCTTGAGCACGCCGTTGCTGTTGCGGATCACTTTGCTGATGTTCTCGTTGTCTGCAGCAGCGAGCACGAACTCCGCTTTTTTCAGTGAAGGATAGAACACCGGCTCATAGATGCCTTTGATCAGCTTGCCGAACCAGTAGCGGCTGGCGTTCAGCGGATTTTCGATGCCCGAGAAATTATAGGTAAGATGCGGAAGCCCCCAGTCTTTGATGGCTACCAGCACTTCTGGAGAGCAGCACATGGTATAGTCGAAAGGAAATTTTAGGATTTTCTTTTTGTGCTTCTTTAGATAATAGAAAGTCGAGAAGCGGCGAGGCACCAGGGGCTTGCCCGATATTTTTTTTGCCCTGTGCAGCGCAAAATAATTGTAGCTGATCCCGTTGAACTCTTTTTTAGTCCATTTTCCAACAGGAGTGTCGTCGGTGGAGATGCCGATCAGGTACAATTCCTCTCCAAACACTTTTACGATCTGCTCGGCAAAGCTCAACTGGCCGCCGACAGGAAAGTCAACATAGTTGCAGGCTTCAATAAAAAGGATTCTCATATTCGTAAGGTTGATTAAACTTGGTGAGTAGTGAGTGGCGAGCGGTCAGTGGTGAACGTTATGGTATTGACCGCTGATAATCTGCCGCTCACCAGGTTGAAAAGCGCGCTCAGTTCATCGGCATGCCTGCGGAAATCGAACTGGGTTTCCGCAACGAGGCTTCCCTGTTTGCCGATCCGGAAGGCCAGCTCCTCATCGATGATGCATCGCTCCATGAGCAGGGAAAGACCGCGGTCGTCGCCGGGCTCAAAGAAAAGTGCGTCTTTGCCGTCGGTCAGGTATTTGCCGGTTTCTCCCATTTTACAGGTCAATACCGGCCGCGATGCAAACAGATAGCTGGCTATTTTGGTCGGGAACCTTGCGCTGGATTGCTGATCATTCCACAGTGGGGAGATCAGGGCCGTTGCCGTTTGGCAATATTCAAGCAGCATCTCATTGGAGATATAACCGGTCAGCACAACGCGCTCACGGTTCAGGTTCAGTTCTTTTATCGATTGTTCGATCACATCGCCGGTGCTCTTCTTGTATTTTCCGCAGATGATCAATTTATATTCCGGGTAACGGGTAGCAATATGCGAAAAAGATTTCAGGATGAGGATTACATCTTTGAAATATCCGTCGAGCTGTCCGCACCAGAGAAATGTTTTTTTAATGCTGCCGGCTGTTCCGGTCCAGTCTTCCTTATCTGCCAGAATGGGCGTCTGCAGTATGGCCAGCTTTCTTTTGGCGGGTTTGTATTGGTTAATCTTATCGCTGATATTGTCGGAAATGGAGATCGCTCCTTTTGCCCAGCGGAACATGAACGATTTATAGATAATACTTTTCAGGCTCAGCTTGTCCAGGTCATCGCGCCATTCATTCACTTCCTGAACCACCGGTATCCTGTACAGATGGGCCAGCAGGGAAACAAAGGCATTGAACAGCGACCCCTGGGAATAGAGGTAGATGGCATTGTTTTTATCCTTGCTCAGCAGCCTGATCGCGGCAAAAGCGTTATAAAATCCGGCCAGATAATAGTTCAGCCCATTCTTCCACTTCGGAAGGCCGATGGTCAGCGAGCGATTCAGGTGATGGAACTCGATGTTTTCATAAATGCCATGCCTTTCTTTATTCAACGGATTGCGCGGCCGCATGCAGTTGACATAAACACGGTAAGTATGTCCTTTCATCATCAGCGCTTTTCCGATCATGATGATGCGCTGGTTGGTGGCTTCCCCGAAAGGAAAGCTCATGCCGTCGCAAAAACAATTCACAGTTACCATGGTTAAACGGATTTAATTTCTTTGATCACCCGGCAGGGATTGCCTGCTGCTACGGTATTGGCGGGTATGTCGCGGGTAACCACGCTGTTGGCGCCGATCATGGCATTATCGCCGATCGTTACGCCTTTCAATACCACGCTGTTCACACCGAGCCATACATTATCGCCGATGATAACCGGGGCAGGATCGCCGCTGCGCGGATCGTCGGCATGCCAGTTGGAATCGGTGATCAGGGTATTGGCCCCGCATTTTACATTGCGGCCGATGCTGATGCCTGCAAATGCGGCAATCACGGTTCCGCTGAAGCCGGAGTTATCGCCTATTGTTATTTTCGTGCCTGCATTGAATGCGGAGATGATGCAGGGACGGTTGATGCCGATCAGGTTATCGGCATGACCCGACAGAAATTCGCAGTTCTTTCCTATCGTGATCCTGGTGTTGGGATGAAGCCTGAAACGCGGACGGCCGATAAACCTGCACGATCCCATGAACTCAACGCCTCTGCATTTTGCCATAAAATAATAATAGTTGCCGAACAATGCCCTGCATTCCCTCCTGATGATATCTGTTGTATTGAAAAAGCCCTTATACTTATATCTGAAATACCTGAGGAATCTATTCACTTAATGCCGGTTTAAGCTGTCGATATTTATCTCTGTCGCGGCTCAGCATCTCCGCGATGGCATTATAATCGATAAGGAAATAAAGCCAGAAAAGGCTTAGGGCGAAATAATCGCGCTCAAGGGAATTGGCGGCAATATACATGCACATGATCAAAGGGAATATGAAATTTCCTTTAAGTCTTGCACTGATCTTATTGAACAGTTTGAAATAGATTGCCAGGAAATAGATCAGGCCGAAGAGGCCATAACGTACCGCAATCCTGGAAAAATCATTGGTTCCTTCAAGTATCTCGCCGTAAAAATTGGTTTTAAGCCCGGTTTCATTGATGCCTCGTCCTAAGGGATATTTCTCCACATCCTGCATATCGTTCACAAACATCGAAGTGCGGTTTATCCTGGTTCTTTTTACGACCGAGGATTCCGAAAAGGTTTTGGTTTCACTAAAGTATTCACTGATCTTTTCGCCCACAAAAGGCAGTTGAAAGATCAGGAGCACAAGAGGGATAAACAGGGCAAAAGATATCAGCTTTACGAAAAGCGTGGATCTGTAAATAAAGTAGATGCCGAACAACAGCAGCGTGAGATAGAAGTTGGTGGAAACGGTAGTAAGACCAACCAGCACGAAAACGATAAACCGGGGATTGATCTTTCCCCGGTTCAGGATAAGGTTGAAGATCATAGCGAGACCGATATAATAACCGAATCCGCCCGGCTCTCCCGCAAATCCCGAGTTCTGCTGCGGATGCCAGCTTGAATAATGGAAAACAATCCCATACCAATGCCCCTCGATCTTCCTCGGTTCATCCACCAGGTTGAAGGGTATTCTGGAAAAGATATCGGGATTCATCATCTGCACTGCAAAAAAGAGCACGGAAATGATGGCCAGTACATATACCGTTTGTTCATACCATACGATGAATTTTTCTTTAAGCACTTTCATCAACGCATAGCCGATGAACAGTTTTAGTATGCTGCCTCCAAGCTTGTATACGCTGAAACGCTCTCCGCCCAGAAATACCCATGAAAAGAAATTGACGGCCAGCCAGTAGATCAGCACATAAATGAATATATTGTCGATACCTTCTTTTTTGGCGAAATAGATATAAGCGGCCAGAATGCCCGACAGCACTACCAGGCTGGCATCTGTGTTGGCAAAATTACTGATGCCCGCTCCGCAAAAAGATACCAGCAGAAACACCAGGTAGTCCATCCGGTTTTTCGTATGCGTATGACTGTTACTCAGCCCGGTTCCGGCGGTGTAGGTTGATGATCTGATCATAAGTGTCGAGTAAATGCGAGGCAACGGCTTCCTTATTGTGCCTTTGATGGGCCATGCGGCGGGCGTTTTCAGACATGGCCATCAGCCCTTCCGGATTCCTTGTCATTTCCATCAGCGCTCCTGCCAGTGCATAAGGATCGCCATCCTGCACGAGTATGCCGGTTTCCTTATCCCTGATGAGAGAAGAAGTGCCTCCGGCAAATGAAGCAATAACAGGCATTCCCAGCAGCATGGCTTCGCAGATGCTGTTGGAACTGTTTTCAATATGCGATACCTGCACATAGATATCCGCTCCGCTCATCTTGCCGGCGAGCTCTTCTGCCCCGAGCTGCCCGAGCAAATGCACGTTCACGTCTTCGGTCTTGTAAACGCCGAGCTTTTTCAGCATCAGTTGAACCAAGGCATCTGTTTTGTTTAGTCCGGCTACCTGCCAACTGAATGGAAAATTATTTTTTGCCAGCAAGGATGCCGTTTCAATAATGGTCTCGAAGCCTTTGTACCACGAATTGCTGGAGGTGGTAAAGAAAACAGGCGCCGGATTTTTCGGGGCCTGCCCCCGGGTTTCCTAAAATGGCGGCCGCAAGATCTCTTCTGCCTGGAAATAATCGGCATCAGGCGCAAGCACCAGGCTGAGGCGGCGATCCCAATCGGTTCTTCCCAAAACATATTATGCTA
>CAYYZJ010000744.1:0-2532 GCA_964475615.1 uncultured Flavitalea sp.
TATATGGTCACTCCCACGAGTGAAACCATTGAAGTGGTCGAAAACAACCTGCGCTTTCAGAAGCTTAAACTGCCTGTCGTGAACGGTTTCAGTTGGAAAGGGAATTCATATATCGATACCGATCCGGTGAATACCGATTTCGCTTACCTCGATGGCTGGGATTATACTTACGACAGTGTAGGCATGTCCTATACCACGCTGAGCGGAATCATTCCGAATACGGTAGTGGTTCATCAGCGCGACAGCTCCATAGGATATAACCCGGTGAACCAGCCGGTGGCAGACGCAGGCCCAAGCCAAACCATCACGCTGCCAACCAGCACCGTTAGCCTGGATGGAAGTCAGTCTTCCGACCCAAGCGGTTATATCGTGAGCTATATATGGACACAGGTCGGAGGCCCCGGCCCGGCCACACTAGCCAACGACAGCACTCCTGTTGTAACGGTGAGCAACCTGCAGGAGGGACAATATACTTTTACACTCACCATAACCGATAATAATGGCGCGGCAGATGTGGCCCAGGTGAAGGTGATCGTAGCGCCTGCAGGCAACCTGCTTCCTGTTGCCAATGCAGGAGCCGATCAAAGCATCATATTGCCGGCGAACAGCATTACGGTAAATGGCAGCGGATCATCCGCTCCGTCGGGAGGCATCAAGTCTTATGCATGGAGCCAGACCGCAGGCCCTGCAGCCGCAACGATCCAAAACCCGGGCAGCGCAAGTACGGAGATCAGCAACCTGCAGGAGGGAGAATATACTTTCACCCTTACAGTTACTGATAATAATGCCAATACCGGTACTGACCAGGTTAACATCACCATAGCCAAACCCGCTTACCTGGAGAATGATTATAGCGTTGAAGTATATGGAAAAGGGATCGGACTTATTTACAAACGCTTCCTGCATACGGAATACCAGGCGCCGAATG
The DNA here is from genome assembly GCA_964475615.1 of uncultured Flavitalea sp. GTDB lineage: Bacteria > Bacteroidota > Bacteroidia > Chitinophagales > Chitinophagaceae > Puia. The sequence continues at coordinate 929 of CAYYZJ010000744.1, forward strand.
TAACCGTGCCCGTAGGTTCAACCACTGGTTACGGCATTACGCTCAATATCATCGACCATAACTAGGCAATCAGGCGTGCGCCGAACATCGTATCTGCTTTTTGATCGTACCCTTTAAATAAACCCATTTTTTCTATCCCGAGCTGAAATGTTTCGCGGATGTAATCCACCGCTTCTTCATTCTCCTTTTTAAAAACAGAACAAGTGATATAGACGAGCGCTCCACCTTTTTTTAAATGGGGAAGAATATTTGAGATGATCTTCTTCTGCAATGCACTGTAGCGCGCTATTTCAGATTCCCGGAAATAATACAGGGCTTCCGGATTGCGGCTCCAGGTGCCGCTGCCTGTACAGGGAAGATCGGCCATGATGATATCGAATGGGAAATGCGGAATAATGGGCGATGTTGCAGAAAGATCGGCTATAAAACTGCTGAAACGGGTTATCCCGGCTTCATTAAATCTTTTTTTAAGATTGATTAGGATAGATTCGCGTATGTCCGACACTGTTAGGTCGATGTCCGGATGCAGATCATGAAGCAGGATAGATTTTCCCCCGCTGGCGGCACAGCAGTCCCAGGCTTTTATTCGGGAGCCGGCGGACAGTTCCATCAGGTCCTGCGTCCGCTGCGAGCTGTAATCCTGTATAACCGCTTCTTTATCGAGCGCTATAGTGGCCTCCAGTTTTGTAGCATTGGCAAATGCCAGGCAGGAGGGGCTGATGGCTGTAAACGGAATTGAGCTTTGCGTCAATTTTTTTCTTACCGTGCTTTCAAAACCTGGACGGATGCGAATGAACAGATCGGGTTGCTGCAGGAAAGAAGTGCAGAATGCATTGTGATCGATGCCATCGCTGAGCTCATTTTTCCAGGGGAAGATATCGGTAACAGGGAAATTGATCAATGAACATTTTTCCTGCGTGCTCATTCCGATGGCTTCATTCCATCGATGTTTGAAATGAGCCAGCATTTCATTCGGAGCCTGGTTGCACAGAAAAAGAGCAGTCAGTATCCTTTCTTCCTTCGTTGCTTCCTTTAAGGAATGTCCCAACCGGAAATAACAATAGCATAAGTGACTGATGGTCTTCCTGTCTCTCGACCCATATTTTTTTTCCTGACTGAAAAAATGTTTAATAAAATGGCCGAATGGCTCCCTGCCTTTATATTGTTCGAGGATCCTTATCGCAGTGCCGATATGCGAAATAAACTTCATCGGCAACTACAGCTCGAACAATGTTTTGATGGGATCCTTGCCGAAGAGCAGTTGATCGGGATTTTCCAGCAATTCTTTTACCCTCACCAGGAAGCTTACCGATTCGCGCCCGTCGATGATGCGGTGGTCATAGCTCAGCGCCACGTACATCATGGGCCTGATCACGATCTGGCCGTTCACCACAACAGCGCGGTCTTCGATCTTGTGCATGCCCAGTATCGCCGATTGCGGAATGTTGATGATGGGAGTAGACATCAGCGAGCCGAACACACCGCCGTTAGTGATGGTAAATGTTCCGCCCTGCATCTCTTCCATACTAAGCTTATTATCGCGCGCCTTGGTAGCGAGCTCCAGCACTTTCCTTTCTATATCGGCCATGCTCAGGCTTTCCGCA
>CAYYZJ010000745.1:0-4822 GCA_964475615.1 uncultured Flavitalea sp.
TGGAAGGATTTATCAAGGAAGTTGATAGAGCTATAAAACTCACTGACACGCTTATAAAGAAATAATTAACTCTAAATAGACCTACCTTAACCCCCCGCTACCCTCGAAAGCAATATAGTTCAAACCTGAGCTAACGGAGTGAACATCTTATAGGCATCGGAACTATACCTTTGACCGTTAAGGGATTTGATTATGAATAATCAGGAAATGAAGACCGTTCAGGGCCCCGGCATATTCCTTGCCCAATTTATTGATGATGCTGAACCCTATAACAACATATACTCAATTGCGAAACGGTTTGCTCAATTGGGATACAAGGGCTTTCAGATCCCTACCTGGGAACCCCGGGTTTTCGATCTCTCCACCGCCGCCGTATCTGATGATTATTGTGACGAATATAAAGGCAGGCTTCACCAGGAAGGATTGGAAATTATTGAACTGGCATCCTACCTGCAAGGGCAGGTCATGGCTATACATCCTGTATATGAATCGCTTTTCCAATCATTCTACCCGGCCGGGCTGAACGATACCGGGCGCGTTAAATGGGCCACCAATGAACTGGTTAAAACGATAAAAGCATCTGTCCGGTTAGGAACAACCAATATTTCCGTTCTTTCAGGCGGCCTGGCCTGGCCCTATTTTTATCCATGGCCGCAACGGTCACAGCGCCTCATTGATGAAGCGTTTAATGAATTGTCGAAGCGGTGGATGCCTTTGCTGGACCTGGCAGCCGATCATGGGATCACGTTTGGCTTTGAACTTCATCCCGGTTCGGATCTGCACGACGGGGATAGCTTCCTGAGATTCCTTGATCTGACCTCAAACCATCCGTCGGCCTGCATCACTTATGATCCAAGTCATTTTCTTTTACAGCGGCTGGACTATATTGAATTCATCCGGATTTTTTTCAGCTGCATTACCTGCTTTCATGTAAAAGATGCTGAATTTAATCCGGGAGGACGGAGTGGGGTATATGGAGGATATAACAATTGGTTATCCCGCGCCGGGCGTTTCCGTACTCCGGGCGACGGGCAGGTGAATTTTAAAAGAATATTTTCACTGTTCGCTGAATTGGGATATGCGGGATGGGCTGTTCTGGAATGGGAATGCTGCATAAAAAGCCCTGAGCAGGGCGCTGCAGAAGGCGCCTGCTTCATAAAAGATCATATTATCAGAACAACGGGTAAACAATTTGATGACTTTGCCAAAAATAAAAGCCCGCAAAATTCAACTGAAAATATCCCGGGTGTCGCATTATGAAAAAGACAATCAACATAGGCATGGTGGGAACACAGTTTATGGCCAGGGCGCACAGCAATGCCTATCTCCAGGTTTCGCGTTTTTTCGATCTTCCGCTTACCCCGGTGCTCCATACGGTTTGCGGGCGCAATCCCGTCCATTTGAAAAACCTGGTTGGCCAATTCGGGTGGAAGAAAGGAATATCCTCGTACCAGGAATTGATCGATGATGATGAGATAGACCTGATCGATATCTGCACGCCCAACGATCTGCACATGCCCATTGCCGTTGCCGCGGCAAAGGCAGGCAAACATGTTCTCTGTGAAAAACCATTGGCGCGCAATGCCGCCGAGGCGGAAGCCATGTACCTGGCGGCGACTGAAAACCGGATCACCCACATGATGATTTCCAATTACCGGTTCCTGCCTGCCATCGTGCTCGCTAAAAAAATGATCGATGATGGAAAAATCGGCGTGATCAGGCATTTTAATGCCGTGTATTACCAGGATTGGCTGGTGAACCCCGACGCACCATTCGTATGGCGTAACGATGCATCGGCTTCCGGTTCAGGCGCCCATGGCGATATGAATGCACATACCGTGGACCTGGCGCGCTACCTCGCAGGAGAATTCAACGCGGTAAACGGTTTTCAGGAAACATTCATCAAGACCAGGCCTTTTCCGGATGGAGCAGGCTCTGGTCTGGTATCTACAGATGATGCTACTTTATTCTTTTCAAAATTTTCAAATGGGGCATTGGGTTCCTTCATGGCATCCAGGTATGCTACGGGAAAGAAAAATTTTCTCCGGCTCGAAATATTCGGGAGCAAAGGCTCTTTACTATTCAACCTGGAACGGCTCAATGAACTGGAATATTTTTCGGAAGATGATGATCCTTCATTGCAGGGATATAAAAATGTTATCGTAACCGACCCTTCGCATCCCTATATGAATGCCTGGTGGCCACCCGGCCATATCATTGGATGGGAGCATTCATTTATCCATCAGATCAGGGAATTCCTGGAAGGCATAGCATTTAAAAAACCGGTTTCCCCTGATTTTCTGGATGGGCTCAGGTGCCAGCAAATATTGGACGCCGTTATTGATTCTTCGAAAAAGGGATCGTGGACAGCTATTCAGGCATCATAAAAAATTAAATAATCATGAATGAATTAAATAAATACAGCAGGCAGGTTACACAAAATGACAAGCAACCGGGAGCCCGGGCCATGTTTCATGCCCTTGGTTTATCCGGAAGTGATCTTGAAAAACCACAGGTTGGCATTGTCAGCGCAGGATGGGAAGGCAATCCCTGCAACATGCATTTGAATGCGTTGGCCGGGGAAATCAAGCACAGTGTGCAGCAGGAAAGCCTCATCGGGCTTATTTATCACACAGCGGCCGTAAGCGATGCCATTTCCATGGGCTCCAGCGGCATGCGCTATTCGCTGCCCTCGAGAGATATCATTGCTGATTCCGTGGAAATGGTCGGGGCCGCTCAATGGTATGACGCCATTGTTGCTGTTGTGGGATGCGACAAGAATATGCCGGGAGCTTTGATGGGGATCAGCCGGCTGAACAGGCCCGGACTGATCGTATACGGAGGCACCATCAAGCCCGGATGCCTGGACAATAAAAGTATTGACATCGCTAATACGTTTGAAGCCATAGGGCAAAAACTGGCAGGCGCCATTACCCCGGAAGAAGTGAACAGGATCATCGTTCATGCATGCCCGGGAGCAGGCGCATGCGGAGGGATGTATACCGCAAACACCATGGCTTCGGCCATTGAAGCATTGGGCATGTGCCTGCCCTTTAATTCATCTTACCCGGCCGTGAGTGAACATAAGCACGCTGAGACGAAAAAAATAGGCAGGGCCATCCGGCTGTTGATGGAAAAAGACATCAAGCCCCGCGATATCCTTACGCGGGAAGCATTTGAAAATGCGATCCGTCTCATCATCGTGTTAGGCGGTTCTACAAACGCGGTTATTCACCTGATCGCACTGGCAAAAGCTGTCGATGTGCCATTGACCATCGATGACTTTCAATATTTCAGCAACAGAACTCCGGTGCTGGCCGATCTGAAGCCCAGCGGAAAATACCTGATGGAGGATCTGTTCAACGTGGGCGGCGTTCCCGCAGTAATGAAGATGATGTACGGAGAAGGACTGTTGCATGGCGATTGCCTGACCGCCACAGGGAAAACGGTATCGGAAAATCTTTCGGAAACAACAGCACTTAAAAAAGGGCAGGACATCATCCGCCCTTTGAATGATCCCCTCAAACAGACCGGTCATCTTCAGATCTTATATGGAAACCTCGCAGAGCAGGGTGCGGTTGCGAAAATTACCGGAAAAGAGGGAGAAGTTTTCAAGGGCTTTGCCAGAATATTTAATTCGGAAGATGAATCCTATGATGCCATATTGAACGGGGAGATCAAACCCGGAGATGTGGTGGTCATACGCTATTGCGGACCGAAAGGCGGCCCGGGTATGCCTGAAATGCTTAAACCGCCGGCAGCCCTTTTTGGCGCAGGGCTTGGAAAAACGGTTGCCCTGATCACGGATGGCCGGTTTTCCGGTGCAACGCATGGGTTCATCGTAGGGCATATAACCCCGGAAGCGCAGATGGGCGGCGCCCTGGCATTGCTCGAAGACGGCGATCCCATTGTGATCGATGCTACCAAAAATTCAATAACTGTCGATATCGCCGAATCCGAATTAAACATCCGCAGGAAAAAGTGGAAAGCGCCTCCGCTGAAAGCAGCCAATGGCATATTGAAAAAATATGCGCACACGGTAACAACCGCTTCCGAGGGATGTGTAACGGATGAATATGAAAAAATTTATTGGAAGAAAGCATATACACAACATGATTGATCAGGCAACAATCGATTCACTGAAAAAGAAAACGGTCGAGATCAGGAAGTCGATCTTAACGATGGTTCATGAGGCCAATTCAGGCCATGTAGGCGGAAGCCTGGGTGCAACCGAACTGGTGGTGGCGCTTTATTATCATATCATGAATCACCGTCCGCATGAACCCGGATGGGAGGATCGGGACAGGTTCATCTTATCCAAAGGACATTGCACCCCGGTTATTTATGCCGTGCTGGCTGACCTCGGTTATTTTCCGATGGCCGATCTCAAAACATTCAGGAGGCCGGGCTCCCATCTGCAGGGGCATCCCTATCAGCCGAAAACGAAGGGTATTGAAGCTTCAACAGGCACACTGGGCCTTGGTTTGTCGACCGGCGCAGGCATGGCGCTGGGAGCGAAATTAAAAAAGCAGGATCATTTCTATTATATACTTTGCGGCGACGGTGAAATACAGGAAGGCCAGGTCTGGGAAGCGGCCATGTTCGCCAATAAATACAAGCTCAATAATATCATTGCCTTTGTAGATCGCAATTACCAGCAGTCCGATGGCTATACGGAAGCAGTTATGCCGATGGATCCCCTGCCATCCAAATGGGAAAGTTTTGGCTGGCAGGTTTTTGAGATGGATGGAAATAACCTGGTGGAAATTATTGAAACAATAGAAAAAGCGAAATCCGGCGAACGGCCCACGATGATCATTGC
>CAYYZJ010000746.1:0-1852 GCA_964475615.1 uncultured Flavitalea sp.
AGATTGGACTGAAGAAATAAGTGTTGTTGAGAACATCCTGAGGACTTTCTGAGGTCTTTTGGGGGAGTTTTAGGGTGCAGCCCCTCGGAAACTACCCGGAATGTCCTCCAAATCTCCCCGAAAAGTCCCCCTGAAATCTCCCTGCAAGGCAAGCCGTCCGGCAAGCTATTTTGCCATTGATACTATTTCAGCTTTTCTGTTCTTATATTCCCAATCCCTTCCAAAACAATAATTATCAGTACCTTTTATTAAAATTGATTACCCGTCTATAAAAATTACCTTAATTAAAATGGTACCTTGTGTTGCATAGTACTTAAAATGTATTTATATTTGTATTGTGAAGAAGAAAATAGATAGAATCACCCTACTCACTATTTTCTGATACAACAATTAAAAAGGAAAAAATGAACATCGAAAACACCCAGAGCCAGATGCGGAAAGGAATCCTGGAATTCTGCATTCTCTCCATCATCCGGCGCGGGGAAGCCTACCCGAGTGATATCGTAGAAGAAATGAAGATGGCCAACCTGCACATACTGGAAGGAACCTTATACCCCCTGTTGACCAGGTTAAAGAATGCAGACATGCTCACCTACCGCTGGGTAGAAAGCAACTCAGGCCCTCCGCGCAAATATTTTTCACTCACTGAAAAAGGGCTCGCCTTTTATAAAGAACTGGAAGCTACCTGGAATGAGCTGGCCAATGCCGTGCACACGCTGGCCAATAAAACCGATAGCCTGCCGGATACAACCAACCAAAACCCAAGTTTCTAAACTTCAACCTTCAAACGAAATACAATGAAAAAGATCATCAATATAAATTTTCATGGCAGGGTGGTCCCGATAGAGGAAACTGCTTATGATATATTGAAGAAATACATAGAGAGCCTGCAAAAGCATTTCGCCAATGAAGAAGGCCGCGATGAGATCATCAACGATATCGAAAATCGTTTTGCCGAGCTTTTTTCAGAACGGCTGCAGAAAGGATCCACCTGCATTACCGATGACGATGTAAATGCCATCATCGGCAGCATGGGCCGGCCGGAAGATTTTGACGGCGAAGAAGCGATTCCGAACGGAGCTGCCGGCAGCGCCGGAAGCAGCGGCCAGCAAACCCATTCCCAACAGTCATATACAAACGAAGAGCCGCATCGCCTGTACAGGTCGGAGAATGATAAGGTACTGGGCGGTGTGTGCGGAGGGCTTGCCGCCTACCTGCGCATAGACCCTGCTGTTGTGAGGATCATATTCGCGCTGATCAGCTTCGGCGGCTTCGGCACCGGCTTTCTGCTCTATATTATTTTATGGATCGTGCTTCCTTCCAGGTCGGTGGCTACCAATTTCCGCAAGCGTTTATACCGCAATCCCGACAGCCGGATAATTGCCGGCGTGGCCAGCGGCCTTGCCGCCTATTTCCATATCGAAGTATGGATACCCCGCCTGATATTCTCATTACCGCTGATTCTGAGCATCATCACGTCCATCTTCAGGAATTCCTGGTTCGACTTCGATCCGGGGCCTGTAGTGTTCACCAGCGGTTTCGGCGGTACGCTGTTCATTACCTATATCATTTTATGGATCGTTCTGCCGGAAGCCAGAACAGCTTCTGAAAAGCTGGAGATGCGCGGTGAAAGGGTAGACCTTGAATCCATCAAGAACACTGTTAAAAGCGATCTCGAAGGGCTGAAAGGGCGCGCCGGCCAGGTAGGCGCCGAAATGAAAGAGCGCGCCCAGCAGTTCGGCCAGGAATTCAGGCAGGCCACACAAAATTTCGGTTCTGAAGTAGGGCCCGCGGTAAGAAGAACAGGCTCAGGCCTGGGCCATGCGCTCGGCGTATTGTTCAAGGCATTCTT
>CAYYZJ010000747.1:0-3541 GCA_964475615.1 uncultured Flavitalea sp.
TGCTGACCCTGTTCAAGGAGTAACCACCGTATGAGCGAGATAAAGAACCGATCGGCGTATCACGATTATTTCATCGAAGACAAATACGATGCGGGTATGGTGCTGACCGGCACCGAAGTAAAATCGATCCGGGAAGGCAAAGTAAATTTTGTCGACAGCTTCTGCCAGTTCCATAAAGGAGAGCTTTGGGTAAAGAACATGCATATTGCCGAATACCGGTTCGGCACTACCAATAACCATCTTGCCGTGCACGACCGCAAGCTCCTGCTCACCAAAAAAGAATTGCGGAAGCTGGAAAATAAAATCAAGGAAAAAGGATATACCATCGTTCCGCTGCGGATCTATTTTTCAGAAAAAGGCCTGGCCAAAATGGAGATCGGCCTGGGCCGTGGAAAGAAAACCTACGATAAAAGGGAAACCATCAAACAGCGGGATACAGAACGGGAAATGAAGAGATATCTTAAATAACGATGGCATGTCACTGAATCCGAAAAATATAGTGAAAACGGTATTATGATTGTGCAAAACCGGCGTTTAATAGTTTTTAATTCAGCCGGTTTGGCCCGATATTTTCAGCCAGCTAATCAGTTATGAAAAAACTCTTTTTCTGCATAGGTTTCTTTCTCTATCATACCGTTCATGCCCAAACCGTTACGGGCTATTGGTACGGGCAGGCCAATGTGGAGATGGCGGGCCTGCACAACAATTACCTCACCGAGCTGATCATTGCCCAGAAAGGCACCCACGTAAAAGGCTTTTTCGGCTATTATTTCAAAGACACTTATCAGAGCTTTCTGGTCAGGGGCACTTATGATCCGGCTACGCGCAAAATCGTTATCAGGGATATACCGATCATTTATTTCAATACGAATTCAACCATCAACAGCGTGGAATGTATCACCAGCTTTTACGGAACCCTGCTTGTTTCAAAAGTGAAGTCCACGCTGACCGGATATTTCTATCGCGATAAGAAATATACCTATACCTGCCCCGACCTGCGCGTGAACTATACTTTGTATACGGAAGAGCAGCTCAAGGACAGCTCATTGAAGGATATGGTGGCCATCAAAAGAACCTGGAAGCCCCATGACAATAACTATGTGTTCGATGAGAACAGCGTGGCCAAGGTGAAAAAAGAAAAAGAGGCGAAAGCAGTTCCTGAAGCCAAATTGAAAGAGCCTAAGAAAGAAAAAGAAGAAACAGACAACAGCACGCAGGCAGCTACTGCCGCCTCTGCTCCGGCAAACGGCTCTGCCGAAACAAAGCCGGATGCCACCGATACAAAATCAGGTTCGGTTGCGATGAAACCGGATACTTCGGAAACAAAATCAATTGCGGCTGAAACAAAGCCGGATATCACTGAAACGAAATCAGATGCCGTTCCCGCAAAACAGAATGCCGCTGCCGAAACAAAACCGGAAGATCCTGTGCAGAAAGATATGCTTGCCATCAGTGAAAAGTTCAAAAAACGCAAGCAAATACTGGGAAGAGTGCTGGAAGTATCATCGGATTCCGTTCGACTGAGCTTTTACGATAACGCAGAAGTGGATGGCGACAGCATATCTGTGTTTATAAACCGGCAACTGGTGCTGGCACACCAGGAACTGAGCGAAAGGGCTTTCAATCTTTATGTAAAGCTCGACAGCCTGAAAGAGATCAATGAAGTGAGCATGTTTGCAGAGAACCTTGGCAAATATCCGCCCAATACCGCACTGATGGTCGTCAATGACGGCGATAAGCGCTATGAAGTTTTCATGAGCAGCGATTTCAACGGAAATGCAACGATACAGTTGAAGCGGAAAAGAAGTTTTTAAGGAGGAGTAGGTAATTATTCGATCCCCTCCGGCCACTAGCCTTTCATTCAAACAACTCCGGCTGCTTATCATTCCTCTTTTTTTGCTCCCATTCCATGGTCATGCTCTTGCTGTAATCGGCCAGCTTGGCGCCTACTGCTTTCCAACCCATCACCTCGACCATCTTTGCAGTCTTGAATTTCGCCTTTCGTATTTGTGAGCCGCGGCCCGACTGCACAATGAGCACCGGCTCTTCATCGGTAGTAACGGCTTCGAGCCGGTTCCCCTCTCCTTCCTTGATAAAAAAGAATTTGCTGTGCAGCGTAGTCGTTTCGATCTTGAAACGCTTGATATTGTACTGCAATTTTTCGTTGTCGAGATAAACGGCCGTAATGATTTCTTCCGGATCGAATTTTTCGATCAACAATATCTGATCTGCTTCAAAACGCTGGGTCAGTTCCTGGTCGGTTATTTCGTAATTGCCATCATTGTAGATTACCAGTATGCGGTCGTCGGGCTCGAAACTGCCGAGATATTGTCCTTTTTCTTCAGTATTCAGCCTGCCGAAAGTATCGTCGAACCAGAGTTTGCGGCCGCTCAAGGTGGCTTTGCCTGCTTCCTTGAATTTGACTGTCCGGATCGGGTATTTGGTGACCTGGTTGCCCATGCTGCTGCGCCCTTTGATCTCCAGGTTCTCGAAAGCGAAATCGAATTCCTTGATGCGGGCCGTAGCAGCAGCGCTTAGTATGATCCTTACCACTTCCGCTTCGCCATTGGGATTGGCGGAAAAATAATGCACCCGGCTTTTTTCTTCGCCCCTGGTAAGATCGTATTCCTTGTCGCGCGTTACGCCGGTAACATTGAACCGTTTGGCATAGCTGATGCCGGTCTTGCCATCCACATAGATCATGTTGTAGGTAGTGCGCTCGTCATTTTTCTGGAACACGGCAACATGGATGATGTCCTTCCCGATGAATGTTTTTTCGGCCACTTTGACCACCTTCATCTTTCCTGCCTTGGTGAACACGATGATATCGTCGAGGTCGGAGCAATCGGTTACGAACTCGTCTTTTTTCAGCCCGGTTCCGATAAAGCCGTCGGCCTTGTTTACATAAAGCTTGGTATTGGCGATGGCCACCTGCTTGGCCTGAATGGCTTCAAACAGCCTGATCTCCGTTTTTCGTTCCCTTCCCTTGCCGTATTTTTTAAGGAGGTTTTCATAATAGGCCACGGCAAAATCAACGAGGTTGTTCAGGTCATATTTCACCTGCTTGATATCTGCTTCCAGCGCCTTGATCTGGGCATTCAGCTCTTCGATATCCAGCTTGTATATTCTGCGTACAGGCTTTTCCGTTAGTTTAACGATATCTTCCCGGGTGATATCGCGCTTGAGCTGTTTGCGGAAAGGCTCGAAAGCTTTGGCAATGGCGGCCAGCACTTTTTCCCAGGTTTCGTGTTTTTTCTCCAGTTCCTTGTATATCTTTTCTTCAAAGAATATTTTTTCGAGGGAAGTATAATGCCATTTGTCCTGCAGCTCGGCCAGTTTTATTTCCAGTTCCTTTTTCAGCAGTTCCCGCGTATTGTCGGCAGAGATCTTCAGCAGCTCATGCACGCTGGGAAATTCCGGTTTTTCCTCCATGATGACGCAGGCATTGGGAGAAATGCTCACTTCACAATCGGTGAATGCGTAAAGCGCATCGATGGTGATGTCGGGAGAAATGCCAGGGGCCAGGTCGACCTGTATCTCT
>CAYYZJ010000748.1:0-7751 GCA_964475615.1 uncultured Flavitalea sp.
GACTGATAAACCGGTTTGGCATCCGTCCACTTGCCCGTAGCTGTATTGCAATCCGCATAATAAATATTCTCTTCCTTGTATCCCCTCCAGCATAAGCGAATATCCGTTTCCGTTATATCCACCACGAAAGGATAGTCGGAAGATTTTTTTCCGGGAACAACAACCGGTCCGGTCTCTTTAAGTAGGCCATCCTTTTCAGTATCAACCAGCGCATACAGCATTTGATCTTTATTGTCTGCGTGCGAAGCAATAACCAGCTTATCGGCAAGCGCAGCAGTGCTGATGCCGTAAGACAGCCTTAACGGGTTGTTAAATGAGATGGAATGGATATCTTCCGTATTAAAACCGGCAGGTGAATTATTCATGATGTATTTCACAGCGCCATCCGGAGCAATCCACAACAGATAGAGCCTGTTGTTTAGTACCTGCAAGGCAGGAGAGAACATGGTTGATTCGGCCGGAAGTTTTATTTCTGTTTGTGAAAAACTGGTATCGTAATTTTTTCCCAGGCTGCAGGCATGCACGATACCGGTTTTACCCGGCTCTTTCCAGGCAACAAAATACACTCCATTGAAATTGGTGATATCGATCGCTCCGTCGGTTTTTACTCCGGGCAGAAAATTTACCGGGCGCGTGAAGCTGAGGTTTTGAGCCTGCAATTGATTGACCACCGGTAACAAGAGTATAGCCGCAATTGTCCGTAAGGTTAGTTTGGTTAACGACAACTTCATATCAATAAAATTAAGGTTTTCATTAAATTTGAAGAAATAACCAAAATGCTGCGAACCTCTGTTGCGGTTTTCTGTATAGCTTTATTCTTTACGCCATCGTTATATTCACAGGATGCAAATTATTGGTCTAACAATTATGGCCCAGGTGGCTTTTTCACTCCGGGTGCGGTCATTGCCAATAATAAAGACAGCGGAGTAGTTTCTTTTAATCCGGCGCTGCTGGCTTATTCCAATAAAAATACTGCGTCGATCAGTGCGAATGTATATGAATATGAATCCATCAAAATGAAAAACGGAGTAGGTACAGGTCATAATCTCAGTGCTACTTCAACCAAGATCATTCCGCTGATGGTGTCGGGAACCATTGCGCTGAAATTAAAGAAACCTTTCACTATCGCTTATGCGCTGATCAATGATCCTATAATTAATTACCAAGCTTCGCAAAGACGGGATGAGAAATTCAATGTGCTCAACGATTCATACAGCCCGGGGCCGGAGTATTATGTGGGCCAGTATACCGCGCAAAATATCATCACGGAAACCAGGGGTATTGTCGGTTCAGGATTTAAAATAGCACCAAACCTTTCAGCAGGCTTTACCATTGAAGGCATGATACGCAAGCAAACCCACTGGGAAGATCTTATTTCCAGGGCCCTGATCAATGGGGTGGACAGTAATTCAGTTACACAATCCATAGCCGGCAATGATATTTCCTATCTGGCCACCTATACAAGCATCGGCGCCAAGTTTAAGGCAGGCTTGTCCTATGATCTTTCAAAATTTCATCTTGGATTGATCATAACTTCTCCTTTTATCCGGGTGGGCGGCACTGCCACGATAGTGGCCGACCAGGTAGTCAGCAATATCAAAGATTCTTATTCCAATTACTTTTATAGCTTGATGTCCAACACCAGGCAAACAGGCCTTCACGCCAAATACAGAACGCCTTTCAGCATAGGTCTGGGACTTTCGTATGATTATGATCATGGCCAGGTCTATTTAGCCGGGGAATATTTCGGAAAGATCAAACAATACAATATCATTACTCCCCGCAATGACTATTTCATACGCCCCGATACCGGCAATAACAATGAACTTACCCAGGCATTGCTCCAATTCAAGGATGCGCACAAGGCCGTGTTCAATGCTGCTTTGGGCATCAGTTATGAACTGAGACCTGCTGTGATGGGATTCTTTTCTTTAAGAACGGATTTTACCTATGCCGACAATGACCTGTACACCAACGGCTCGGGCTTTACGCCCAATGTAACCAACTGGAATATTTATCATGCTCAGATCGGGATCAATGTGAAAAAAAGAAAATTTAACCTGAGGGCGGGCCTGCTGTTGTCTTATGGAAGAACGGGCAAATTCCTGCAACCGGTTAATTTCGATAATCCGAATGAAGAAAATGTGCTCGAGGGAAATCCCATTCTCACGAAGGCCAACAGTTTCTCCGCCGGATTGATGCTGGCTTATATTTATAATCTTTAACGTGTTGTGCTATTAAAAACTCAAAGCATGTTTGATTTGAGCTAATTTTTTTCCATTTGACCAACTCTCACTCAACTTTTGCTGAACGTTCTTTTGATGACAACCAACAAAGTATAGGACCCATGCAGACCATTAAAGCGCCCAGCCAAAACGACAGACCCAAAGGTGAGGCAACATTACGGCGGGGATGAGGGGTATATCAGCTATCCAACAATATTCTGATACTATGAACCCTCACCTATCTGCTAATTGCAAAATCCGATTGCGTTGGCATAGTCGCCTAAATCGGACTAAAGTGGTCAACTGTCTGTAACATCAACTAAAAGGATTGAAAAAAGACGGTAATTTTACAATAACCTCATTAGTATGGAACAGACAAAAGGAATACAACCAGATAATACAGCAGTAAGAACAGCTTTGTGGAGAGCTTTACATGTTCAGGCAGAAAGAATAAGGAAAGCCAGTTGAGGTTGCGGTCATATTTTTCGAGATGGTTCAACTGCGCCGATTGCCCGACCCAGAAAATGCCCATGGTCATAAAGCTCAGAAAATAGCTCAGGAATTTCGGCATCATCCGGCATAGGGATGCGAACAGTGCGCTTTCTGTTTTGATGCTTTCATCAACCGGCACTTTTATATCCAGCACCAGCAAGGTAAGGGCAATGGCGAATACGCCATCGCTGAGCGCTTCCATCCGTTGTATTTTCTGACCCGCGATCTCGTTGTACAGGGTTTTTCCTGTCATGGTCATTCGATTTCAAATGAAGATAATCAAAAAACAGGATCAGCGATCCATAGCCCAGTATAGTATGGACTTCCTTTACCGCTGCGCAAATGATCCGGCATAATACAATACAGATGATCCTGATGCAGGCATACAATAGTTGCATATTCCCTTTTTTCTATCACAAAGCAACAACCGGCCTGTGACAACCTTATGTCAGCAGGAAATGGATTTTTTGAAAAATTCAGAACGGCAGGATCATTTTGGTGCTGAAATTCCTTCCCATATTATAGATGCCTTGATGGCCGTTGGGAGATGCACTGTAATATTCGAAATATTTCAGCCGGTTGAGATGAGCCTGGTAAGCGGTGTTGAAGATATTGTCTGCCTGGAAGAACAGCCGGCAGCAATCATGTCCCGCCCTGTTCCTGAAACTAAAGCCGAAACCGATATTGAGCAGCGTATAGCCAGGGGTAGCCGTTTCTGAATTATCTACTCCATAGAAATGGTTCTGCGCTGCATAGTATTCTATTTCTGCTCTGGCATACCATCCCGAAAGCGCGCCTTTCGGTTTGGTAAAGGATGTGCGGATCTCAGACCGCCCATGCAAAGGAGGGATCAAAGGAAGATGCCTGGCTGCATTGCCGTATTGCTTGATCAGTTCTTCATTCTTGTTCAATCCTTCTGTAAAAGACAGGCTGTTATTGAAAGCCAGCCACTGGATATAACGGGGATGGATATTCGCACTAAGCTCAGCCCCATATAAACGGGCCCGGGATTGCTTGTACTGGTAGGTGCTGTTGCCTGGAACGATGACCACTGGCTGCCTGTTATCATCATACAGCTTTGCCTGGTAAATATAGTTTTCGATATTATTATTGAACAGTTCGAGAGCCAGATCCAGGTCTTTCAGATAGGCCAGGAATCCGAGATCTTCCTGCAGACTGAACTCCGGCTTGAATCCCCTGTTGCCGAGATACACGATATGCGCTCCGGGATCGAGGCCATTGGAACCGATCTCCGTAATGTTCGGCGAACGGTAGCCGCGTGCAATATTGGCCTTGACTAAAATCCGCCCGGAAATATTATAGGTAAGCCCCAGGCTTCCGGATATTCCGCTGTACTGATGACTGAAAGAAGGAAACTGAAGATAAGCGCCTGCCGTATCAGGGGCGTGAACCTGTTTGGCAAAACCGGTAAGCGGATTGGTACCGACATAAAAATCATTCCATCGGATGGCTCTTGAATCATAACGGATGCCGCCGGAAAGATCTGTTTTGCCGATAGTCTTCTTCATATAGAAATAGATGCCGATATCGAACAAACGATAATCCGGGATCGGAAAGTCGGTAGCATCCTTGCTTGTATTGGACTGGTACATCCCATTCATCCCGAATGTGGTTTCAATGCCTTTCCATGCAGGCAGATTATATTTGATATCGTAATTATAAGTGTTCAACACTACAAACAGTCCGGCCTGACCGGCGAGCGTGGGATGATTGAACTCCCTGCGCATGCTTTGCTGAAAGCCCAGCAGCATCTGAAGTTCAGCCTTACCCATCCGGAATTTGTTCTGCGTATACAGCCGGTAATGCTGGATGCGCTGATGCAACGGATTAATGGAATAGGATCTTAACTCCTGATCCGGAACAACGGGGCGGTTTTTAATATCATCCTGCCCGGTTTCATAAACCTGTTTGGTGAATTTCCGGGTCAGCGAATCCCTGCTGCCGTCGGGGATTTCCTGAAGGTTATCATAAAGCGTGGCGGCCAGTTGCGAGTAACCCCAGGATTTTTCAATCCTTGCCATGGCCGATACATTAAATTCGCGAAAAGCCGTTCCATACACATAGCCGTCGATTTTATTCTGATAAGCATGGGCCGCTTTTTCCGATCCGCGAAAAGCGAATTTCCAGTCATGCTTTTTATAAGATAGCCCTAAAGAAGAGCCGATCATGCCGTTATTGGTATGATAATCCAATGTGGCATCTCCTTTTATTTTTCCTTCCGGGCCATTAGGGATGTATGGGATCATATTGATGACGCCGGCCAGGGCATCGGAGCCATAAGTGAGGCTGGCAGGGCCTTTCACCACTTCGGCCCTTTCAATACCATACTGGTCTATTTCGATGCCGTGCTCATCTCCCCATTGCTGTCCTTCCTGGCGCATGCCGTCATACATGGTCAACACCCGGTTATAGCCGAGGCCGCGGATAAAAGGTTTGGAAATATTGGGGCCTGTGGTAACGGCGCTCAATCCCGGAACGCCTTTCAATACCGCATCGATGATATTGTTGTTTGCATTGATGTCCATTTCTTTTTTGCTGATCACGGCAATGGAAACAGGATTTTTCCGGATGGCTGTTGCCCTGGATACGCCGGTAACTACTACCTCATCCAATCCTGAAGCATCTTCTTTCAGCAAAAGGTTCAGCATAGTAATATTGCCTGGAGTGATGGATGCCTTGCTGTGCACAGTCCAATACCCGATGGCAGAGACCGTTACTTCATAAGCACCTGCCGGCAGATTGCCGATCTCGTAATGGCCGGAACTGTCTGTCGTTGTTCCTTGTTTTGTTTTCATGAGGCTTACCGATGCAGCGGCAAGCGGCTTTTCACCGCTGGTTATTCTTCCTTTGAGTGAACCGTTTTGGGCAACAGCCCGTTCAAGCAGGAAGATCAGGATCAATATGAATGAGAAGACCGGTTTCATTATGCTAACCTAGTAAAATAAATTAGGATCACCTAATTTTATTATTTTGACTGGCCTATCTCAAGCAATCGGGCAAATCATGCTATATTTGTTTATTATGCTGATATCTGTTACCGAGGAAAATTACCTCAAGGCCATTTATTCACTGATGCTTTCGGGAGAGCAAAGGGTGAGCAATCAGCTTGTTTCCGAACGGCTGGGCATTAACCCTGCCTCAGTAACCGATATGTTGCGCAAGCTGGATGAGAAGAATATGATCGAATACAACCGCACGGATGGCGCCAGGCTCACTAAGGAAGGCTTTCGTTTTGCCAGTAAAGTAGTGCGCAAGCATCGCCTTTGGGAAACGTTCCTGGTGGAGAAAATGAATTTTACCTGGGATGAAGTGCATGAAGTAGCGGAGCAACTGGAGCATATTCAATCCGACAAGCTGCTGGACGAGCTGGACAAATTCCTCGGCTATCCCAAATTTGATCCGCACGGCGATCCCATTCCCGATAGTAACGGTAAACTGCCTGTTATAAAAAGCAAGCCCCTGTCCGAAGTCGAAGCGGGAACAAAAATGAAGGTTATCAAAGTACTGGACAATTCCCCTGCCTTTCTGAAATATCTCGATAAACAACACATCGGCCTGAACGATTCCATTATCGTAAAAGAGATCCAGGATTTCGACAAATCCGTGCTGGTTGAATTGAAAGGAAAGAAAGAAGTTTATCTCAGCGCAGAAGCTGCGAAGAAGATATATGTTGTCTGAACTGGGATGGGTGGGATTTTTGGGATGAGTGGGAGAAGGATGATAATGCTTATCCATTTCCCCAAAATCCCATCCATCCCACTAATCCCAGTTCAGACAAGACAGGCTTTCCCTTGCCGCCCTGATCGTATGATCCAGATCTTCCTTTGTCAATGCATTGTTCAAAAACCAGCTTTCGAATGCAGAAGGGGGGAGATAGATGCCGCGCCGCAGCATAGCATGAAAAAATGTTTTGAACAGCTCGTTATTGGCCGATGATGCAGAGGCAAAATCAGTGACCGGATGATCGCTGAAATGAATACTGATCATGGAGCCGAACCGGTTGATCACATAAGGCCGGCCCCATGCTTTGAATACTTTGTCCAGCCCGTCGCGCAGGTAAATTGTTTTTTCTTCAAGCTCTTTATAGATAGATGGATTGTTCTTCAATGCTTTCAGCAGCGTATAACCGGCGATCATGGCAATGGGATTTCCACTCAGCGTGCCGGCCTGGTATACATTGCCCAGCGGGGCGATATGCTCCATGATCGCTTTTTTTCCGGCAAATGCGCCTACAGGCATTCCTCCCCCGATCACCTTGCCATAGGTTACGAGATCGGCCCTGATGTTCAGCCTTTCCTGTGCGCCGCCCGGAGCCAGCCTGAAGCCCGTCATCACTTCGTCCAGGATAAGCACAATGCCCTCTTCATCGCAGAGATGCCTTAATCCTTCCAGAAAACCGGGTGCCGGCAGAATGCAGCCCATATTTCCTGCAACCGGTTCTACGATGATGGCTGCTATCTCACCTTTATGGATATGCGCTAATTGCACTACTGCAGGAAGATCGTTATAAGCGCAGGTAAGCGTATCGTTGGATACGCCGGCCGTTATACCGGGAACGGTTTGAATATTGAAAGTAGCCACTCCGCTTCCCGCCTTTACGAGGAAAGAATCGGCATGGCCATGATAATGCCCTTCAAACTTGATGATCTTGTTCCTGCCCGTATAGCCCCTGGCCAGGCGGATAGCGCTCATGCAGGCTTCGGTTCCGCTGCTTACCATCCTGATCAGGTCGATATTCGGCGCCATGCCGATGATGAGCTCGGCCATCTCCACTTCAAGTTGGGTTGGCGCTCCGTAGGAAGTGGAATAAGCGGCATATTCCTGTATGGCTTTCACCAACGGCTCATAAGCATGGCCCAGGATCATCGGGCCCCAGGAAGCGATATAATCGATGTATTTATTTCCGTCCACATCGTACAGATAAGCTCCCCTGGCGCTTTTGATGAATACCGGCGTTCCGCCAACGCTTTTGAATGCGCGCACAGGAGAATTCACCCCGCCGGGAATGGATCG
>CAYYZJ010000749.1:0-4395 GCA_964475615.1 uncultured Flavitalea sp.
TGCGATACGGTGCCGACGATCAGACCGCCCAGCGGCTGCATGCCGAAGAAGGCCATGGCATACACGCTGATCGTTCTTCCGCGCATGGCCGGATCGACCGTGGTTTGTATGAGCGTATTGCTGATGGTGATCTGCGACATCATGCCGAAAGCGGCAACGGCGGCAAAAAGCAATGCCAGCGGATACTGCCCGGCATGCGAAAACAGCACCAGCCCGATGCCGAAAACAAAAGTATTGATGGCAAGGATCTTCCTGAGATTGCTGCCTGCTTTCAATGAAGCAAGGAATATGGCCCCTGAAAAAGCGCCCAGTCCGATAACGCTGTCGATGACGCCGAAAGTGGATGCCGTTCCATGAAATATATCTTTGGCATAAACCGGTATCAGGGTGCTGAAAGGCAGCACGAGTAAGCTCATCAGGGCAAGCATGCCCAGCACAAAAGCGATGTCGGGAGTTTTGCGGATATAAGCAAAGCCTTCGCGCAGCTCGCCGAGTACATTTTTGGGATGCGGCCTGGGAATATATCGGGGCAGCCGCATCATGAGCAGGGAGATGATGACGGCCACAAAGCTCAGGGCATTCAGTCCGAAACAAACATCGTCGCCGAGCTTTTCAATAACCAGTCCGGCAATGCCGGGCCCGATCAATCGCGACAAGTTGACCATCGATGAGTTCAGGGCAAGGGCATTGGGCAGGTCTTTTTTATCATCCACCATTTCATAAACCAGCGACTGGCGGGCAGGCACATCGAATGCATTGATGATGCCCAGTAAAACGCTCAGGGTAAGGATTTCCCAGATGGAATAATGTTTGAAAAATATCAGTGCGGTCAACAGCAGGGCCTGTACCAGCGAGGCCACCTGGGTAAGCAGGAGCAGCTTGTAACGGTCGTAGCGGTCGGCCACCACGCCGCCGATAAAAGAAAATAAAAACGAAGGGAACATGGTGGCAAACAGGGTAAGCCCCAGCATGAATTTGGAATGCGTGAGTGCATATACCACCCAGCTTACTGCCGTTTTCTGCATCCAGGTGCCAATGAGGGAAACGGACTGTCCGGTAAAATATAAACGGTAATTGCGGCTTCTGAAAGCCCTGAATGTACTGATCTTCATAATGGTCTTCTCTCTCTTTTCTAATCCGATTCAAAATCCACCAGCCTGGTCAGGGGTATGATGGCGCGGCGGAGCCATTCCTGCTCCTTCGCCGAACATGACTGCTGCAAGGCTTTTGCCAGCCATTCGTCGCGCTCGCTCCTCACTTTGTAAAGGGTATGCTGGCCGGCTTTCGACAGGGAAACAATGATCTTGCGCTTATCTGTTTTGGACACCCTTCGGATGATATAGCCGAGCTCCGAAAGATGGTTCAGGATCTGCGACATGGATTGAGCCGTGATCTTTTCCATGGCCGCCAGTTCATTGGGCAGCAGTTCGCCGTGCTGATCCAGCAGGGAAAGTGTGGAGCGTTCGGTGAGGGAAAGTTTTCCCCCGGTTTCCGAATGGGCGCGCAGCTTTTTAACGAGCCTTGCTATTACCGTGCGAAGCTCCGAGGCCAGTTGAAGTTCGGATATTGCATTCTCCATAAAAAATTGAAAAGGTAAACTAATAAGTTTACCTTACAAATTTAAGGAGATAATTTGATCCGGCAAATGCTTTAACATTCCGGAAATTCATTTCGATGCCGGCCCGTTTAGAAAATCCTCAACCATATCTGCCACCAGGCCGGGTGTTTTATCGCCGGGCTTTGCTGCGATCGCTTCTCCGAGAAAAGCGCCATGAGGGCCGGGCAGTATGGCAATCCTGGAATGCGGAAGCATCCGGTACATGGCTACGGCGTGCTCGGGCTTAACAAGGTCCTGGTCGCTGATCATAATATAGGCAGGCGCTTTGATGGAGCGGATCTCTTGTTCAGTCCAGCCCTTGAACCCGATCATCCTGTCGCGGTCCTTATCATGCATTTTGACGAGGTCTTCTGGATAGGGAGCCACTTTTTTATAGGCGTCCTTCAACCCTTGCGGCATATTTTCCAGCTCAGCGCCCTTGATGAACTCCCAAAATTCCGGATTCACTCCTTCCCTGCTGAAAAAGGTGGAAGCAAGGATCAACCTGCGCACGATGGCCGGATGGCTGATGGCGATCTGCATGGCCGCTTGTCCACCATTGCTGAAGCCGAAAAAATCGGCGCTGTCGATCCCGAGGAATTTGAGCAGGGCCGCCACATCATCGGCATCCTGCTGAAAAGTTTCCGGCCGGTCGAGATCGGCCGTGCGGCCATGGCCCTGCAACTCTACGGCAATGACCTGCCGTTTCTCTGCCAGTGCAGGCAGTATCCTGCCGAACGTGGTTTCAATGGTCGATCCGCCTCCGTGTATCAGCACGAGCGGTTGTCCGTTACCGTGAATTTCATAATACATATTGAGGCCATCCGGCAGGGAGGCATAGCCGCTTTGCTTGTTTTCCATACTTTGATCTTTATTGTTCTGTCGATTGCTGTCTGCATGCTGCCGGCTTTCACCGGAATTGTTCTTCCCCTGGCCGCATCCTGCCAAAATGCACATAACCGTTACCGTTAGTATAAACAGCCGTATTTTCATGCCTGGATGGCCGACAGGGCGTTTTCGAGACGCGAAATGGTTTGATGTGCTCCTTCGATGGCGCCGTATTCCCTGGATACGCGTACCAGGTCTTCCGCCTTATCGAACAGCATGCTCATGGTGAGCCTGGTCTTCTTGCCGAGGGCTTCAAACGTTACTGTAACGCCGAAGGATACCGGCTCGCTGTCCACATCATCTATATGCCTGTACACCAGGCGCTCGGGTTTCAGCACTTCGATGAATTTTATTTTATTGGGATAATCCCGGTCGGGCCCGTGCATGATGAATTTCCAGATGCCGCCGGGCTTCACTTCCATGAACTGGGTAGTGAGACTGAACCCATCCGGCCCCCACCAGTTGGCGAGATGCTCCGGGTTTGTCCAGGCTTCCCATACCAGCTCCCGCGGTGCGTTCAGCACGCGCTCGAAAACGAGCTCGCGGTTTTCGGTCGACACAAAATTTTCCAGCTTGTCGATGCTCTGGTTCCAGCCTTCGTTCATGCCGCCGATGTACTGTTCGGCCCCGGGCTTCATTGAAGTCACTGCAGCATGCAGGTTCAGTTCCGTTTTCCCGTTCTTATCCGCAAAGAGTACAGTGTTGAGCACTTCAAATATGGGCTCGCCGTTTTTATCCAGGGCCGAGCTGGTAAAGACAAGCCGCTCGGGCTTAACGATCTCATGAAACCGGCCGCCCATCGGATATACGGTACCGTCAGGCCCTTTCATATCGATGTAAATGGTATTGCCAGGCTTGGCATCCCATTCGCAGACAGGATTGGTAAAACCCCTGGGCGACCACCAGTGTTTAAGATGGCGCGCATTCGTCCATACTTCCCAAACCAGTTCCCTCGGAGCGTCGATCAGCCGCGTAAGCCTGAGCTCAGGCATGCCGGCCTTATTTTCTTTTGCCATGTTTCTTTTTTTTATGTTGTAATTGGTGCAAATAGCTTTCCAAGGAATCGAGCCGCTTGTTCCAGAATGCCTCGTACTGATCTACCCATTCAGACACCTGGCTCAGCTTCTGCAATTTTGCTTCGCAATGCCGCTCGCGGCCTTCCTGCCTGATGCTGATCAGTCCGCATTCGGTCAATATCCTGATATGCTTTGAAATGGCCTGGCGGCTGATATCAAAAGATTCCGTTACCTCGTTCAGGTTCATGGTCCGTTTGGCCAGCAGGCCGATGATCTGCCTGCGGGTGGGGTCTGCTATTGCCTGGAATACATCGCGTCTCATAGTTGATCTGATTAAATGCAACCGGTTAGTTGCACAAATATATAGGCAACTTTTCGGTTGCCCAAATTTTTTCAGTGAAAAGTCGCAATCCCACCCGTAAAATGTCACGGACACACCCTTTTCCACTAAACAGAGTGGATTAAGTTTGCTCAAAACCCATCTGCCATGTTATTGCAAAATAGAAACGCAATTATTTACGGCGCAGGAGGCTCGCTTGGAAGAGCTGTTGCAGAGGCGCTGGCACGCGAAGGAGCTTATGTATTTCTCACCGGCCGCAGTTTGGCTCCGCTGGAAAAAACAGCAAAGGCCATCAGCAGCTCCGGAGGCCAAGCAGCGGTATCCGTAGTGGATGCGCTGGATGAAAAAGCAGTGAACGAACATATCGACGCCGTTATTGCCGGATCAGGACCAGTGGATATTTCTTTCAATGCCATCGGCATACAGGACACACAGAACATTCCCTTAACGGATATACCGCTTGCCGATTTCCTGCGCCCCATCAATATTGCCATGAAAACACAGTTCATTACCGCAACGGCCGCAGGAAGACGGATGATAAAACAGGGAAAAGG
>CAYYZJ010000750.1:0-2567 GCA_964475615.1 uncultured Flavitalea sp.
ATTTTCTGATTCCGATTTTTTCAATCAACTGGCGGTAATCCTGCAGATTGTGTTTGCTCAGGTACGTCAGCAACCGTTTTCTTTTACCTACCAGTTGCATTAAACCGCGGTGTGTGGAAAAATCTTTTTTGTTGGCTTGCAGGTGTTCGGATATCTTGTTGATCCGCTCGGTGAGCAGGGCTATCTGGCCCTCGATGGAACCGGTATTGGCGGGGCTTCCGCCAAATTCTGCAAAAAGATTCGCTTTTTTTTCTTTAGTCAAATAAGGCATCTCAATTTTTTTTAAAATTCATCCAGGTAATATTCTGCTAATTTCGGCGGCAAAGGTAGAGAAAGATTTGCATAATTTGGAGTTTTTTTTAAGTCGGAGATCGGAAGTCCGAAAAGAAAGTGCGAGGATAGTAGCAGGATATATAATTTAACTTATTGTCCTACTTTCGGACTTCTGACTTCAGACCTCGGACTTCAGACCTCCGACCTCAGACCTCAGATCTCACGCACATGAAACTCATCCACATCGTCGGCAACCGGCCGCAGTTCATTAAGCTGGCTCTATTGAACCGGGCATTGGAAGCAAGGAACGGGCCGGGCATCATTGTCCATACCGGCCAGCATTTCGATCCGAATATGTCGGATGTTTTTTTTCAGGAACTGCATATTCCGGCGCCTGATTATTCGCTGGGCATTAACAGCTTGTCGCATAATAATCTCATCGGCTCCATGCTCACGGGCATTGACGGCGTGCTGGAGGCCGAAAAGCCACACGGCGTAATCGTATATGGAGATACAAATACCACCCAGGCCGGTCCGCTGGCGGCAAAAAAAAGAAATATTCCATTGGCCCATATCGAAGCCGGCATCAGAACCGGCAATGAATCCATGCCCGAAGAAGCCAACCGCTATCTTGCCGACCGCATGGCTTCACTCAATTTCTGCTGCACCTACCTGGGCCTTGAGAACCTGAGGAAAGAAGGCTATTTTTCCGGGCTCATTCATTCCGGCGTTCATAACAGCGGCGATCTGATGCTCGATGCCACTTTATCGTTTAAAGACCAGGCGCTGCAACAGTCGAAAGCCGGTATGGACGCCGGCTCCTTTGTGCTGGCCACCATTCACCGTGCAGAAAACCTGGAAAATATCGATCGCCTGAAAAATATTGTCGAAGCGCTGAATACCATCCACCGCCAGATACCCGTTGTTTTTCCCATGCATCCCAGAACGGGGATGATTGCGGAAGCGCATCGGCTGCCGGTTCATTTCAAAGCCTGCGATGCCCTGGGATACCTGGATATGCTGGCGCTGCTGCAACGTTGCCGGCTGGTGATCACCGACAGCGGCGGGCTTTCGCGCGAAGCTTTTTTCCTGAACAAGCCTGTGCTGGTGATCATGGAAAACCCCTTCTGGCCCGAGCTTTTCCTGCATGGCCCCTGCCTGCAGGCTGCCCCGGAAAAAGAAGCGATCATCGAAAAAATGCAGGCCCTGCTTGCCCTTGGCAAGCCATTTAACACGGATATATTCGGCAAGGGAGAGGCTGCTGCCGGCATCAGCGAGATCATTCTGTCTGCCTGGTAAATTTTATATCTTGCGGCCCCTGCCAAACGCATACAATGGCCAAACGAATCGTGGTTACGGTAATATCTGATCTGGTAACAGACCAACGGGTGCATAAGGTTTGTCAAACCCTGCACGAGCAGGGTTATGCCGTAACGCTGATCGGTTCAAAAAAAAGAGGCAGCCTGGAGCTTGGTAAAAGAAATTATGATACCAGGCGCATCCGCCTGCTCTTTCAGAAAAAATTTCCTTTTTATGCGGAATTCAATATCCGCCTGTTTTTGAAGCTGCTTTTTACCAAAGCCGATATCCTGCTGGGCAATGACCTGGACGTAATGCCTGCTACTTTTCTTGCCGCAAAATGGAAACGGAAACCGGTCGTTTATGATACGCACGAATATTATATGGCCATGGCCGGACTGGAAAATAAACCCTTTCGCAAAAAAATATGGAAGGCTATTGAATCCGCCATTTTCCCGCGATTGCAATATATCTATACCATCTGCGATTCTTTCTGCGAACTCTATCGAAAAGATTACAATAAAGAACTGAGAACCGTGCGCAATGTGCCTTATCTTCATTTCAAGCCATCGGGTGAATATGGGGCGCTGATCGAAAAGATCGATGCCATGATACCGCGGAATAAGCTGCTGCTGATCTTTCAGGGCGCAGGCATCAATCCTTTCCGCGGAGCTGAAGAGCTGGTGCTGTCCATGAAATATCTCGATCCCGAAAAATATCACCTGCTGATCGTGGGCGGCGGAGATATTTTTTCATTGATCGAAAAAATGGTTCATGAAAACCGGCTTGAGGATCGCATCAGCATCATTCCCAAAGTGCCTTTTGAAGTGTTGAGGCATATCACCCAACAAGCCAGGCTGGGACTTTCCCTGGATAAGCCGGAAAACCTGAACCACCGCTACGGCCTGCCCAACAAAATATTCGACTACCTGCACGCCGGCGTTCCCATACTGGTAAGCCGGCTGGTGGAGCTGGAAAAGATCGTGAACACCTAT
>CAYYZJ010000751.1:0-5883 GCA_964475615.1 uncultured Flavitalea sp.
TACTCTCGGCGTTTCGGGCAATGATATGACCACAGAGAACAGGGACAAGATCGCCATCATCTCCAATAACCGTCCCGAATGGCTGATCGCGGATATGGCCGTGCAGGAATCCGGGGCCATTCTCGTTCCCATCTACCCAACAACCAATCCGCATGAGATCGAATTCATCTTCAACGATGCGGCTGTAAAATATGTTTTTGTAAGCAGCGATGACCTGCTGCAGAAGATCAGGAGCATCAAGGATAATATACCGAGCCTGAAAAATATTTATACGTTCAATGAAATTGCCGGTGCGGATCACTGGACTAAGATCATGGATCTATCCAATGCCGCTTCACTGGAAAAGCTGCAATCCGTAAAAACTTCCATCAAACCTTCCGACCTGGCCACCATCATCTACACTTCAGGAACAACGGGCGTTCCCAAAGGCGTAATGCTGAGCCATGATAATATCGTCAGCAATATTTTTTTCTCGAAAAAAAGTTTTCCTTTTGAAGACAATCCGGCGCTCAAGGCGCTGAGCTTTCTGCCGCTCAATCATATTTTCGAGAAAACGGTCAGCTATATTTACCTGTTAAGCGGCATCAGCATTTATTATGCAGAAAGCCTGGAGACCATTGCAGCCAACCTGCAGGAAGTCCGTCCCGATGTATTTACAACTGTTCCCAGGCTGCTGGAAAAAGTATATGAGCGCATCATGTCAAAAGGAGCCGAGCTGACCGGCATCAAAAGAAAACTGTTCTTCTGGGCCGTTGACCTCGGCAAAAAATATGACAACAGGATAAACCGCGGTTTCTTTTACAACATGCAGTTGTCCATCGCCAATAAGCTTATTTTCTCGAAATGGAGGGAAGCGCTGGGGGGCAATATCAAATACATTATCACCGGAGGAGCTGCCTGCCAGGAAAGGCTGATGCGTATATTCAATGCCGCGCGCATTCCTTTGTATGAAGGAGATGGGCCAACGGAAAACTCTCCTGTAATTGCCGTTAACCGCCGCGCCAGGGGCATGTCGAAATATGGAACAGTAGGCCCGGTGATCGATGGGGTTGAGATGAGGCTGGCGGAAGACGGCGAGATATGCGTGCGCGGCCGCAGCGTAATGGCGGGCTATTACAAAAGACCCGATCTTACCGCCGAAGCCATCATCGACGGATGGTTGCATACCGGCGATATCGGCGTAATTGAAGACGGTGTTTTTTTGCGCATCACCGATCGCAAAAAGGAACTGTTCAAGACCAGCGGCGGAAAATATGTAGCGCCTGCAGCCATCGAAAACAAATTCAAGGAATCGCGGTTCATAGAACAGATTATGGTAGTGGGGGCGGAAAGAAAATTCGTTGGCGCGCTGATCGTTCCTTCATTCCAGAACCTGAAGGACTGGTGCACGCAAAACAATATCCCGTTCAGTACTAACGAAAATATGATCCATGATCCCAAGGTGCTGGCTTTTTACCGGCAGATCGTGGAAAACTATAATCAGCATTTCAATCATGTGGAGCAGATCAAGAAATTTGAATTGCTGCCCCGCGAATGGAGCATCGAAACCGGTGAGATGACGCCCAAGCTCAGCCTCAGGCGCAAAGTGGTCATGGAAAAATATCGCGATACCATCGAACATATCTACTCATAAAAATAAACACAGGCGCGGCATGCCGGCCTGTGTTCCGATTTCAACCATCCTTCCTCATTTTAGCTCGCTCAGCCAGTTGCGCACAAATGCCCTTGCTGTTTCAACAGCATCCTTGCCTGCGCGATAGGCCATTTTCCAATGACCGTCCTTATGTTCATATTTTGGGTCTGCAAAATATTTTTTGCCGTTGCGTTCAACAAGTGCTGCATTGTAATCAACCCCTTCCGTTGCATCGAGAAATTCCTGCAAACGCCCTTTCACGAAGTGCAGCGGATCGGCGGGATATTTGGCTTCCCATTCCTTGAGCTGCTGTTGATAAGCCTGCTGTTGTATCCTTTCCGATTCTGTATAATTTTCAGCATAGGTTTTAAGCATGGCATTATCCGGATCCTGGTATTCTTTCAATGCCTTTTTGGATTCTTCCAGCAGCTTGTTGATAACGTCTTTACTCTGCTCATTCGCCGTTTTCAGGTCGGCCTCGAATTTTTTGATGTTATTGCTATAGATGTTGATCATCTCGGCACGCATTTCATCCGCTGTTTTTATTTTTTGCGGAGTGTATGGTTTATTGCTTTCGCGGAACTGGTCATAATCTTTTTTAAATGCCGCTGAGCTTGCATATTGTTTGGCATAAGCGGCCAGATCCTTTACAATCGCGGCCCGGTCGCCGGTTACAATCTGATGCAGGTTGCGGATGCCGTAATAGTTGAGATAGCCGTTCAGCAGGCTCCTGCTGATCCTGCTGTTCGCATCTTCTCTGCTCAGGCCCAGCTTGCTCAGCATGTCTTCGTACAGCATGCGGCCCGTAAATGAAACGAGGCTCAGGCATGCCAGTAACAGAAATGTTATTGTCCATGATTTTTTCATTGTTGAAAAGGTTAATGGTTAAATGATTTTGATTAGCCCAGCAAAGATGCGACACGAAGAAGCGGTGGACAATGGGGGGATGGATGAGTTGATGAAACTATTGTCTGAACTGGGATTAGTGGGATGTATGGGATGAGTGGGAAAGGGATACAAAATATATTCATCCATCTCCCATAAATCCCATGCATCCCACTCATCCCAGTTCAGACAGTCATTTGCACAATTCAACCCACCCAATGCCCATTTTGTATGGATGCCCTATCCGATCCTGAAAAAAGATGGTAATTTGTATGACCGGAAGCCATTGGTTTTACATGAGATTATTACAATATACCAAGCAGGATCTTAACATCTTTCTCGGAGTGATACCTCCGGTCGTAATTCTTTTCAACCTTATTTTATTCGGCAAGAGATATTTCACTGAACTGAGCACATTTTGTCTGGCCACCCTGCTAACGGGCATCATCATATCCTGCTTATGGCAATCGCTGACCTGGGTGGCGGTTACGGTGCGCAACCGTTTTCCTGAAGATGAGCTGCTGGCCAGGCGTACAGGCATCGCCATATTCCTGATCGCACTGATCAGCGGGCTTACCATAACCATCATATTCCTGGGATATGATTATTTTCATTTCCTGGGTTATGAGCTCAATGAAAGCCGGTATTACTGGTCGCTCGGCGTTATGCTCATCATCAATATTTTTGTGACCCTGCTGCAGGAAGGCGTTTCCGGATTTGAAAAATGGAAATCCACCCTCATTGAAACAGAGCAACTGAAAAAAGAATATATGCAAAGCCAGTTGCTGGGGCTCAGGAGCCAGGTCAATCCGCATTTCCTGTTCAACAGCCTCAATTCTTTGTCGAGCCTGATCAATGAAAGTCAGGAAAAAGCGGAAAAATTTCTCGATGAAATGAGCAAGGTTTACCGTTACCTGCTTCGCAACAGCGACGACCAGTTGGTTCAGCTCGATACGGAACTGCAGTTCATTCAATCTTATTTTTACCTGCTCAAGGCCAGGCATGGCAACGGCGTTGAGCTGATGATCGACGTGAAGGAACAGGAAAGAAAACAATGGCTGCCTCCGCTCACCTTGCAGATACTGCTGGAAGGCGCTTTCAATATGAATGCTTTTCATAGAGACCGTCCGTTGAAAGTGGAGATCACCGGACTGGGGAACGGATGGTTCGCGATAAAAAACAATATTGAAAAAAAACTGGCCGGCGACGCTGCTGCGGATGAAAAAGGCATTGCCAATGTCAGCAATAAATTCCGGCTGCTCTGCCACCGGCCTGTTGTGGTCAGCAATACCGGAACGCACCGCATCATGCGTGTTCCGCTTATTCCGAATACAGAAAAAGAACCGGCATGAACCCCTGGAGGCCAACCAAAACAGAATGGATCACTTTTTTTGCACTGATGCCGGTGATCGATCTGCTGCTGAACATGCTGATCTTCGATAGCGGCGTATGGAAAGAAGGCAGGATCTGGCTTTATTCATTTCCCATTATTTATGTAGCGGGATTTGTGTCGTGGTACCTGCACATCACGGTCATGCACTGGTATCGTATCTGGTATCCGCGGCTCAGCCAGTGGCTGTTCCGGATCATATTGCTTTTCTTTTCGCATGTTGCACTCACTTCACTCACTTTCGTCGGCATTTTTTACGGCTATGCCGCCGTTCATTTTCTCGGTTATCATTTCAACGCCGCCGATCTCAGGATGTCGATATTGATTGCCGTATCGCTTACCCTTATTGCCAGCACGCTCTGGGAAGCCGAATACATACTGATGAACTGGAAGGAGAGCATCAGCGAAAAAGAAAAGCTGCAGCAATTGGCTATACAGCATGAATTTGAAACGCTCAAAGGCCAGGTGAACCCGCATTTCCTGTTCAACTGTTTCAATACGCTTTCTTCGCTGATCAGCGAAAATCCGGGACAGGCGGAAACTTTTCTGAACGAGTTGAGCAAAGTATATCGCTATCTGCTGAGGAATAATGAAGACGGGCTTTCGACGCTGCAGCAGGAATTGCGGTTTATCCAGTCGTATTACGAATTACTGAAGACAAGGCATGGGGAGGCCATTCAACTGCAGATAGAGATCGACAAGCGTTATGATCATTATGTATTGCCTTCGCTCAGCCTGCAGTTGCTTGTTGAAAATGCGGTAAAGCATAACCAGGTTTCCAAACAGCATCCGCTGGTCATCGATATTTTTACCATGGCCGGCAATAAGCTGGCGGTGAATAATAATCTGCAGCCCAGGCATGTGAAGATGGCTTCGAGCAAGATCGGTTTGGAAAATATCCGGTCAAAATACCAGTTGCTGCATGAGCCTGGTTTCCGCATATTGCGCGATAACCTGAATTTTACCGTGATACTGCCGCTGATCTGGAATGGTGCCGGTGAAAAAAAATTCATCAGCAAGGCCAGTGTGGACGAAAGCAATATCGATAGAACGATAAAACCAGAGCCATGAACATACTAATTGTAGAGGACGAGGAGCTGGCAGTGAAAAAACTGCGCAAAACGCTGTCGGCAATAGATCCGGATGCCGGTATAGCGGGAGTAACCGAAAGCATCAAAGCCACCGTGGAATGGCTGGAAACCCATCCGAGGCCCGATCTCATTCTTATGGACATTGAATTATCCGACGGACAGAGCTTCGAGATCTTCAGCAGAACCACTGTGCCAAGCCCGGTGATCTTCACTACTTCCTATGATGAGTATGCGCTGAAAGCGTTCAAGGTGAACAGCATCGATTATCTGCTCAAGCCCATTCAGAAAGAAGACCTGGAAGCAGCGCTCGACAAATACCGCCAGATGAAAGCCATCTACGGATCAGGAATGAGCGAACAGAGCCTGAATATGGACAGCCTGATCAGGGAGCTGAGCCGGAAGCTGCAGCCGAAAGAATACCGCAAACGTTTTCTCGTAAAACATGCGCAGAAGCTGGTGTCTATTGAAATAGACGAGATCGCCTATTTCTTCAGCGATGGCAGGCTGAATTTTTTCAAGACCTTCGACAACCGGAAATTCGTTGCCGATTATACGATGGATGAGCTGGAAGACATGCTCGATCCTGAAAAATATTTCCGCATCAGCCGCTCCTTTTATATTTCGGCAGCCAGTGTTGACCAGATACATGATTATTTCGGCAACCGACTGCTGCTTTACCTCAAGCCCCCAGTAGACCGCGAAGCCCTGGTGAGCCGGGAGAAGGTAACGGAGTTCAAGAAGTGGATGGGGAAATAAGGTGGAAGGCGGAAGGTAAAAGGTAGAAGGCATAGAGTGTCTTTTGCCTTTCACCTTCCGCCATATACCTTATACCTTTTACCTTACGCCTTTTACCTTACGCCTTTTGCCTCACGCCTCCGGCCTCA
>CAYYZJ010000752.1:0-2372 GCA_964475615.1 uncultured Flavitalea sp.
AGCGCATGGCTATTTCAACAGGCTCGTCGACCAGTTGCTGCAAGGCATCACGCAATTGTTTGGTGATGACAATAAGCGGAGATCCTTCTTTAGTCCAGATCGTTTTATAAGCTTCTGCTGTTTTCGGAGCGCGGAACGGAACGATGAGCCCGCCTACCAGCAGCTTGCGGAAAAGATAGGGATAATCGATCACTCTTCCATCCATCAAAAACTCCATCAGATAACGCCGAACATCTTTAACGGCTGTAGAATCAGGAGAACCAAGATTCATTAAAACAATTCCGCGATTTGTGTCCATAAATATGCAATCCATGCAAAATTAAGCTTGAAAAATCCATTATCTGCATACTTTTATCAGTGAGAAGCACATGGAAGAGAATATGATCCTGATCAGCCTGCAGGCTGATGAAAATCAACCATACAAATGACAGTGCCGTGACAGAAAAATTCGTTTTATAGCAAGCCTTCCGGCTAATTTTGCGTATCGGTTTTAATAGTTGCTGATGAATAAAAATAAACCCATAGATCTGTCCCGTTTTTTTGTAGCAGGAATCAATTATAAGAAAACAGACGCCGCAGTAAGAGGCTCTTTTGCGGTCAACAATGAGCAATATGCCCGCATTCTTGAGCTGGCAGCCGCTCGTGGACTGGGCGATCTGTTTGTTTTATCGACCTGCAACCGTACCGAGATCTATGGATTTGCCGATGATGCTTCCACACTGATCGACCTGCTCTGTTCGGAAACCATTGGTTCGAGATCAGTTTTTACCGAATTGTCTTATACTAAAAGCGGACTTGCAGCAATCAAGCATCTTTTTGCTGTAAGCGCAGGCCTCGATTCGCAGATCCTGGGCGATTATGAGATCGTAGGGCAGCTTAAACAGGCAGTAAAATTTGCCAAAGAAAGAAAGTCCGTAGGCCCTTTGCTGGAAAGACTGGTTAATTATACACTTCAATCTTCCAAGCTCATCAAGAATCAAACCGCACTCAGCGACGGAACAGTGTCCGTTTCTTTTGCCGCCGTGCAATACATACGGGAAAGCATAACCGATATCCGGAATAAAAAAGTGCTGCTGCTGGGCACCGGCAAAATAGGCCGCAATACCGGCAGGAACCTGGTGGATTATCTGAAGCCAGACCATATCACACTGATCAACCGCACCGGCGAAAAGGCTGAAGAGCTGGCTGCCGAGCTCGGCCTGCATCACGCCTCTTTCGACCAGCTCGACCGGCACATCGAAGAAGCCGATATCATTCTGGTGGCCACCAACGCTCCCGAGCCCATCATCTCTAAACCGCAACTGGAGAATAAAGGAAAAAAACTTATCATCGATCTTTCCATTCCGTATAATGTAGACAGCCGGGCCAGGGAGCTGCCGGGCATCACACTGGTGCAGGTGGATGAGCTGTCAAAACTCAAAGACGAAACCCTGCAAAAACGCAGGGCCGAAATCCCTAAAGCAAAAGCCATCATTGCAGAACAGCTCCAGGAATTTCTGGAATGGTACGAAATGCGCAAGCATGTGCCTGTGCTGAATGCGGTAAAGACCAAATTAAAAGAAATTCATACCTGGCCTTTATTCCTGCAAACGCTTCCCGCATCGCATAATACCGACGAAAAGATCCAGCGGGTGATCAACGGGATGGCTTCCAAAATGCGCCGGCAGAACCAGCGTGGCTGTCATTATATTGAAGCCATCAATGAGTTCATTGCCGCAGGAACAAATTAAGCAAGATGGAAAAGCCGATCCGGATAGGAACCAGGGAAAGCCAGCTTGCAGTGTGGCAGGCAAGGCAGGTGATGGATCTATTGGCGCTCCATGGTTTTGCAGCAAAGCTGGTATACATCAAAAGCGAAGGCGATATCGATCTTAAAACGCCATTGTACGAAATGGGCGTTCAGGGCGTGTTTACCCGCAATCTCGACATTGCTTTGCTGAACAATAAAATCGACCTGGCCGTTCATTCCATGAAGGATGTGCCTACGCAGTTGCCGCAGGGCATTGTGCAGGCAGCGGTGCTGAAAAGAGGTTCTTATAAAGATATATTGCTGTATAAAGGGGAGTGGTCAGTAGTGAGTGGTGAGTTGGGGGAAATTCACAAAGGAATAAAACACTCAACACTCAACACTCAACATTCAACATTCACTGTTGCCAGCAGCAGCATCCGCCGCAAGGCGCAATGGCTGCACCGTTATCCGCATCACCGGATCGAGAACCTCAGAGGCAACGTAAATACGCGACTTCAGAAACTGAAGGAAAGCAATTGGAACGGCGCCATCTTTGCCGCTGCCGGGCTCGAAAGGATCGGCCTTCGCCCCGATCATTCCATAGAGCTGGACTGGATGCTGCCCGCTCCTGCACAGGGCGCCA
>CAYYZJ010000753.1:0-2484 GCA_964475615.1 uncultured Flavitalea sp.
GCGAATACTACCTTGCTCTATAACGATTATAAATTTGCGTTCAATGCATCGCAGGAGGATTTCAATATCAATCTTTCTTCCGGCATCCGCGACTTCAGCGCAAAAACGGATTTCGATTATTATGCCAGTCCGCAGCACAAGATCAGGTTCGGGGCATTGTTCACCTATCATCGCTTTACCCCGAACATCCTTTCCGGCAACCAGGACACCACGCAGTTCAGGCCCGATAACAGCAATACGAAATATGCCGACGAGATGGCCGTCTATATCCAGGACGACTGGGAGATCAGCGACCGCCTGAAGCTCAATGCCGGCCTGCGCTGGAGCGGGTTCCAGCAGATCGGCCCGTATACGGTTTATCAAACGGATGCCGATGGCAATAAGCTCGACAGTACCGTGTATGGCCGCGGCAAACGGATCAAAAGCTATGGCGGCCTCGAACCAAGGCTTACCATCCGGTATGCTATCGATGACGAAACTTCCATCAAAGCTGCCGTGACCCGCAACTTGCAATACATCCATCTCGTAAGCAATGCAGGGACCACGCTGCCTACCGACCTCTGGGTGCCCAGCACCTATCGCGTGCAGCCGCAGATCGGATGGCAGTATACGGCCGGGCTGTTCAGGAATTTCAAGGACAATACGTATGAAACTTCCATTGAATTTTACTACAAGCGCATGCAGAACCAGATCGAATACAAGGAAGGATATACGATTTCTTTAACCGACCCTGAAGAAGCCTTTGTGTTCGGAAAAGGGTGGAGCTATGGATCGGAGCTCTATGTGAACAAAGCCAAAGGGAAACTGACCGGCTGGATCGGATATACCTTGTCGTGGACATGGAGAAAATTCCCGCTGCTGAATAACGGGGATGCCTATCCGGCGAAATATGACCGCCGCCACGATCTTTCCGTTGTGGCCAGCTACGAGCTGAACAGGCACTGGAAATTATCCGGCGTATTTGTGTATGCCAGCGGCAATGCATTCTCCCTTCCCGAACAGTTTTATATTGTGGAAGGCGTGCTCACGCAGGAATACAGCAGGATCAACCAGTACCGCCTGCCGCCTTATCACCGCCTCGATTTTGCTGCAACATACACGCCGACCTATAAACCCAATAAGAAAATACATGGAAGCTGGGTGTTCAGCATTTATAATGTGTATAGCCGGTTAAATCCCTATTTCATTTATTTCGATCAAACGGGAAGCCCATACAATGGAACGCTCAAAGTGGAAGCCAGGCAGGTTTCTTTATTCCCCATTATTCCTTCTGTTACCTGGAATTTCAGGTTTTAAGTAAGCCCATTCATCCATTCTTTTCGCCACTCATACCGCTGCTGCCGGCTGGTTTTGAAAAACATTTATTTTGTACATTGAACCATAAAACTTTAACTACACATGAGAAAACTACTGCTTCTCTCCGCCGTTCTATTGTTCACATTCCATTCATTTTGCCAGGACGATAAGCCCGATCCGGCCGTAGTCCAAAAGATCCGCGAAGAAGGATTGAACCATTCGCAGGTCATGGACATTGCTTTTTATTTAACCGATGCCAGCGGCCCCAGGCTGATGCAATCGCCGGGCTATTTCAGGGCTGCCAACTGGGCTAAGAACAAGCTTGCCGAATGGGGGCTTTCCAATACTAAGCTCGAACCCTGGGGCGATTGGGGAAAAGGCTGGGAGCTGAAAAAATTCTATCTCGCGCTCAGCGCTCCTTATTACAAGCCGCTGATCGCATTTCCGAAAACATGGATCAGCAGCACGTCCGGCGAACAGCATGCGCAGGTATTGCTGGTGGATGCAAAAGATTCTGCTGCACTTGAGCCTTACCGTGGCAAGCTGAAAGGAAAGATCATCATGCTGCAGCGGAACGATACGCTCGGGCTGGGCTTCAGCGCCGATGCCCGGAGATTTACCGATGAAGAATTGCAGAAGATGGCCGACTATGATCCGGCCAAAGCAGATACTGCGCGCCGCGACCGTTCTGCATTTGCCGCATACCGCGCGCAGGCGCAACTACTCAACCGGTTGAAGGAACTGGCTAAAGAGGAAGGCGGCATCAGCCTGCTGACCACCGGCCTCAAAAATTCCGACGGAACGGTGTTTGTTCAGGGTGGCGGTGTTTTTACTCCCGGCTCTCCTGAAAATTTTCCGGACATCGCTGTAAGCTATGAGGATTATATGACGATCCAGCGCCTGCTGCAGCACAATATTCCCGTTAACCTCGACCTCGACATACAAACGAAATTCTATACCGACGATGTAAAAGGATACAATGTTATTGCCGAAATACCGGGCACCGATAAAAAGCTCAAGGATCAATGGGTGATGCTGGGCGCTCATCTCGATTCATGGCAAGGGGCAACGGGAGCCACCGATAATGCAGCCGGCTCCGCCGTGATGATGGAAGTGATCCGCATACTGAAGACCATCGGCGTCAAACCGAGGCGAAGCATACGCATTGCGCTCTGGGGCGGAGAGGAA
>CAYYZJ010000754.1:0-2639 GCA_964475615.1 uncultured Flavitalea sp.
AACACGGGCTATATTAATATGTCACTCATTGCAGATAAAATCTCTTTTTATCCAAAAGCTGATTTTATCAATACGTATTTTATTTATTTTAGAACTTCACTATTGAAAAATGCAGTAATTGATGTAAAAGATGCTGGATATATTAGAGCAAAATAATTTTACATGTTAAGTAAAAGAGTCGCTATATTTTTGACGATTATTTTTTCTTCTTGCAATACTCGTAGCAATTCAAATGTTTTTTCTTTTAACGAAGATGATTATAAACTGGATAACGTACTTTTTGCTCCTGATAGTTCGAAAATCGGTGAGCGTTTGGTAAATAAGATAGATCCAAATCTAAGTTTGAGAAAATTTTATTGGCAGAATAATAAAATCAAAGCTGAAATATTTTACTATAACGATAAAAAATTTGGACCTAGTAGATTGTATGATATTTCAGGAGAACTTATCAATGAGAAATTTATTTTTAGTGATAAAGATTCTACAGATTTTATTTATGATCAGCAAAAACAAATTTTGAAGAGAAAATCTGATTAAGCAGTTTTTAATATAGTCAATATTTTGAAACCAAACAATGTACTAATATCAGTTGATTATCTTGAAGAATGGACTAATAAACTTCTATCTCTATGTAGAAGTAAATCATGGCATTTACCTACATTTCTTGAAGAAAACGATTTTATGTCTTATTGGAAATTTTATAAAGAACTAATCCCATTTTTGAAGCAGTTTTCAGAGGAATCAAAAAATGAACAAATAAGGATGCTAGTAAACGAGTATAGTGAGACTAATATGAAACAACTTGAAAAATATATTTCGTCCAAAGCATCTATATACCATTTTGCATTGGAATGGATAAATCCTTTGTTACCCCATAAAAGCACTAACGATTTT
The DNA here is from genome assembly GCA_964475615.1 of uncultured Flavitalea sp. Classification (GTDB taxonomy): domain Bacteria; phylum Bacteroidota; class Bacteroidia; order Chitinophagales; family Chitinophagaceae; genus Puia. The sequence goes on from CAYYZJ010000754.1 coordinate 895, forward strand.
GAATTAGACCTTAATGCTGTTGCTAATAATATCGGAAATCTTATTTATCAAATAAAAATTTTTATGAAATAAAGTATGTTATCTGCATCTGCTATTGAGGCAAGGTATAAAAGGGCAAAACTTAATGTGAAGAATACTTTTCTTTGGCCCGAATTGAATAATGATCATACTGGAACCGGATATATGCTTTTGCCAGACAGAACTGCTGGCAGTGTCGTGGCTGCAATAAAAAAAGGGAAAAGCCATAGAAAAAATCAATAAAGATATCCCTTTTTTTAGACGATTATTTTCAATTTTTTACAAATATTACATTCGACATTTCTTCTTATCCGTGCTCGCCTATTTAACTCAAACCCAAACTACATATGCGACGACTCTCCTTAACAATTATCTTTTTTTCCCTCATAAACATCCTCGATGCACAATATGTTTATACCATCAGGGCGGATAGTATCAAACTGACCTCAGGTTGCGATTCAACTGAACTCATTATTGAAAACCATACTCAGCAAGTTAAAGGGTTTCTCTTTAACAAAGGAAACGGGAGAACTGAATTCAAAAAAGGTTTTTTAAGACTTAATGATAGTACTTACCTGATTGGTGAGGATACCTTAAAGGTATTGCCGTCTAATGCTGCATGGATTTTAAATATAGCTACTGTGCCTAATATGGCGGCTTTGTATTCATATCCGGTTACCAACATTACCGATGGAACAATTTTGTATATAAGGGGATACTATTCGGCAGGCGATGGCGGAGGAGGCTCATTTATATGGAATAGCTCAAGCACAGCAACAAATGACAGTGGTATTGTTATTCAAGTTAACGGCGTCCCAACGGGAAGATTTATAAGATTGGTTGAGAATAGTCCTATAAATGTTCAATGGTATGGCGCTATTCCAAATGGTTCCAGAATAGTCACCTCAAAGATTCAGGCTGCATTAAACAACACTGGTCATATAATAATTCCTTACAGTTCCCAAAACTATATTATAGATAATCCTCTGATCATTAAATCAAATACTTGGTTAGATGTAGACCCCAACTCGATTATTTATGAAGCTTCCGGAAATAATGTGGTGTTGCTGCGGAATGAACATATAGACACAATGGGAATAACTGACCACGACATTACTGTGACTGGAGGAATCTGGGACGGTAATATTTCAGGCAATCCTGGCACCACTACATTTTCTTCTTACCCCCAATTGCAATCCGATAAAGTAAATCCTGTTCGTGGGGCGGCTGGTAATTTAGGATTCTATGGCGTTAGAAATTTAAAAGTCAAAAATCTAACAGTCAGAAATGCGCTAACTTCTAATGTTCAGATATCCCTTGCTCAGCATTTTGAGGTTGCAGACATCTATCTTGATAAAACAACTTCCACTGTTAGCGATGGGATACATATCAATGGCCCGGCATCTAATTTTTGGATTCATAATATTACTGGACAGACAGGTGATGACTTTATATCTTTAAATGCATGGGACTGGCTGGTTAGTTCACCTGTAGCAGGCGGAAATGGTGGGGATATAAAGAGAGGCATTATTGAAAACATCAGACCCGATACCTGTACATGGGCGATTGTATACATGTATTTAGGCACTAATGCAGGAGTTTATGATGTTAATATCAATGATGTTAAAGGCATATCTAATTTTGTTGGATTCTTCTTTGGCAGCTCACCGGATCAGCATAATCCTACCCATACCACCGGAGTAGGCAATATTGGTAATATCGTTTTA
>CAYYZJ010000755.1:0-2409 GCA_964475615.1 uncultured Flavitalea sp.
AGTAGGACTGGGCCAGAAGCCGGAGCCTGTTTATCTGAAGGCGGGAGATATTGTAGAATTGGGGATAGATGGATTGGGGTCGGCGAGGCAGGAGATGGTGAGGTGGGGGAGATAGTAAACACTCAACACTCAATATTCAACACTCAACACTTAAACATTGAACATTGAGTGTTGAATATTGAGTGTTGAGTATTTACTATCTCCCCCACCTCACCATCTCCTGCCTCGCCGACCCCAATCCATCTATCCCCAATTCTACAATATCTCCCGCCTTCAGATAAACAGGCTCCGGCTTCTGGCCCAGTCCTACTCCCGGCGGCGTTCCGGTGCTGATGATATCGCCGGGCAACAAGGTCATGAACTGGCTCACATAGGAAATGAGGAAAGGTATCTTATATACCAGGGTTTGGGAATTGCCGTCCTGCATGATCTTACCGTTAACGGTAAGCCATAACCGAAGATTGTTGACATCCTTCACTTCATCGGGTGTAACTACATAAGGGCCGATGGGAGCAAAAGTATCGCAGCTTTTTCCTTTTACCCATTGTCCGCAATGCTCGAGCTGGAATGCCCGTTCACTATAATCATTATGCAGCATATATCCGGCCAGATAATCCAGCGCTTCTTTTTCTTCTACATAAGACGCTCTTTTGCCGATCACCAGGGCAAGCTCCACTTCCCAGTCGGTTTTCGTGCTGTTTTTGGGAATGATCACCTTATCGTTGGGGCCGCAGATAGCAGTGGTGGATTTAAAAAAGATCACGGGCTCGGGAGGCACGGTGGCATTGGTTTCGGTGGCATGATCGGAATAATTCAGTCCGATGCAAACGATCTTGGAAGGGTTTTTTACCGGCGGGCCGAAGCGGTCAATCTTTTCAAGCTTTTTATATTGATCCGGATTTTTCTGTATCCATTCCTTCAGCCGCGCAATGCCGTTGCTGGCAAAAAAAGCTTCATTGTAATCTTCTCCGAAAGAGCTCACATCCCGGTGATCGTTTTCTGCCAGCAAAACACCGGGCTTTTCCTCTCCTGCCTGTCCGTAGCGAAATAATTTCATGATGGGTCTTTTAATGGATAAACTTAGGATTTTTTTTGAACTCTGCACCGGTGCCCATCATTTCAAAAACTAACAGTCATTAGTTTTTTAAGCTAAATTTGCATGATTTCATCATTGCTATCATGCCATACACGCCTTCCAATAAGATCCGCATCGTTACTGCCGCCAGCCTTTTCGACGGGCATGATGTGACCATCAATATCATGCGCCGCATCATGCAGGGCAAGGGCGCGGAGGTCATTCATCTCGGCCATAACCACAGCGCACATGAGATCGTGGAATGCGCCATTGAAGAAGACGTGCAGGGCATTGCCGTCACCTCTTACCAGGGAGGCCATCTCGAATTTTTCAAATACATGAAAGACCTGCTCGATGAGAACGGCTGCGGACATATCCGCATCTTCGGCGGGGGTGGCGGCACCATACTTCCTCATGAAATTGAAGAGCTGCATCGATACGGCATCACCCGTATTTATTCGCCTGACGACGGGCGCCGGATGGGACTGGAAGGAATGATCGACGAGCTGATCAGCTACTGCGATTTTCCGATAAATGGAAACCTGCTCATCAGCGGCGAACTGAAACTGGGCGAAACCAAAGACATCCGCCTGGTGGCAAGGGCCATCAGCCTGGCGGAGAGCGGCTGCGAATACCAGGATCTGCTGAAAGCCCTGCGGAACGGTTCACCGCAAAAGACCATTCCTGTATTGGGCATTACCGGCACGGGAGGAGCGGGAAAAAGCAGCATTACCGATGAGATCCTGCGCCGTTACCTGAACGCGTTTGCCGATAAAACCATTGCAGTGATCTCTGTAGACCCATCCCGGAAAAAAACAGGAGGCGCCCTGCTGGGCGACCGTATCCGGATGAACTGCATCAGCTCCCCGCGTGCTTATATGCGTTCACTGGCCACACGCGATACCGATGTGGCACTAAGCAGCCATGTGCAGGATGCGATCAGCATCTGCAAGGCGGCAGGCTATGACCTCATCATGCTCGAATCGGCCGGCGTGGGACAAAGCGATGCTTCCATCCTCGATCATTGCGATCTCAGCCTTTATGTGATGACACCGGAATACGGTGCAGCGTCCCAGCTCGAAAAAATAAACATGCTCGATTACGCAGATGTCATCTGCATAAATAAATTTGATAAAGCAGGAGCATTAGATGCATTGCATGATGTACGCAAGCAATACAAACGCAGTCATCAACTATTCACCGCAAAAGATGAAGACCTTCCTGTAATAGGTACCATTGCTGCACAATTCAATGATGGAGGAGTAAATGAACTCTTCGAAAGATTGATGGAAAAGATTGCTGAAAAAACAGGAGTAACATTTCATGGAAAGATC
>CAYYZJ010000756.1:0-1591 GCA_964475615.1 uncultured Flavitalea sp.
CGCGGCAAAATCCTTTCCATCAGAAGCATAGATGATGGCGCGGCTGGCATTAACCAGCAATCCGCAATCCTTGTTCATGGCTTTTTCTGAAATCTCTTTCAGGCTCCCTCCTTGTGCCCCGACGCCGGGCACGAGATAAAAATGATCAGGAATGAGGCTGCGGATCTTTTCGAACTGGCCTGCCTGCGTGGCGCCAACCACAAACATTGTATTTTCGGCTGTGCCCCACCGTGAGGCCGTTCGGAGCACTTTTTCATACAGGTATTCCCCATTCATCTGCTGAAGCTCGAAATCTTGGGCGCCGGGGTTGGAGGTCAGTCCCAGGATAATAGCCCATTTGTCTTTATAGGCAAGGAAAGGTTTTACGCTATCCTCTCCCATATAAGGCGCAACAGTAATGGCGTCCAAAGGCATCATCCCGAAAAATGCTTTTGCATACTGGCCCGATGTATTGCCGATATCCCCACGCTTGGCATCGGCAATTTTGAAGTGGCTCCCGGGAATATATTTAACAGTCTTCTGCATGGCTTCCCATCCTGCAGAACCCATGGCTTCATAGAAGGCAGTATTGATCTTATAGGCCACACAATAATCGCGGGTGGCTTCTATGATGTGCTTATTGAACTCAAAAACAGGATCGGGATAAGCCTTCAGGTGCGCGGGTATTTTGGCCGGATCGGTATCCAGCCCCACGCAGAGATAAGATTTTTTTTCTTTGATGTATTGAACAAGCTGCTGGCGGTTCATGCATGAATGTTAAGTGTTGCCTGAAAACAATTCCGGTTTTCTTTTCTCCATTTCCGATGCTATCGCTTTGGCACCGGCATCTCCCTCATGAAGCCGGTCGATGATATTATGATAAGATCGTTCATCCCGGTTCTGGCTCAGCTTGAATACATGCTCTATTGAAACGATCTCTATCTCGAATGCCACGATGGCCTGCATCATTTTCTGCACATATCCGGCATCCATGTGTTTTACCAGCGAAGGGGAATGCGGACTGTTTTCAAATTTTTCCGTGAGCCGGCTGATGATGGAATGCAAAGCCTCTTCAGACAAAAAACGCAAAATGCCTTTTGCATGCACCGCCTGATAGTTCCAGGTGCCGGCTGTTTGTTTATTTTCATACCAGCTTGCACTTACATAAGTATGCGGGCCATGGAAAATGGCGAGCACATTTTCATTCTGCTCAAAAGCAAAAGTATGCTCCTGCTTTTTCATAACATGGGCAAGCAGGAACAAATGCTGATCCCTTTCTTCCAGTATAACAGGTATATGCGTGGCTGCCGGCCTGCCGTCGGAACCGGCCCCGCAAAGAATGATAAAAGGATGATCCTGCATGAACCGGATCACTTCCTGCTGATCGGCCGCCTTGAAATAAGGGATATTGTACACTGTTTTCTTTTTTAAGCAACCACTTCGGCCACCCGCTCCACGCTGATGTCCGCATTGCGCATGGCGATGCTTCTGACTGCATTGGCGGCAAATTCTTCAAACGCCTTCTTCGACAGCTCATCATCGCCGACCATAACGGGAACGCCTGTGTCGCCTCCTTCGCGGATATTTTGTATAAGCGGTATCTGTCCCAGGA
>CAYYZJ010000757.1:0-2047 GCA_964475615.1 uncultured Flavitalea sp.
AAAGCGCCTGTATCGCCCATGAATATTTTTGCCGGAGTGCGATTGTAGAGGAGAAAGCCGAGCAGGCATCCCGACATGCCCAGGGCCAGCATCAGGAATCCGTTTTCATGCATTTGCCAAAAGCAATAGGCAAAGCTCAGGCAAACCAGCAGGCCGACGCTGCCTGCGAGACAATTGATCCCATCGATCAAATTAAATGCATTGATCAGTAAGAGAATAAAAAGCGTGGTGATGATGATGCTGAGTACATAAGGCATTTCATGCAATCCCAAAAAATCATAAAACCGGGTAAAGCGGTATCCGGCCAGCAGGGTGGTCATCAGCGCAACGATCAACTGGGCCATTATTTTTTTGTTGGGGTTCATTCCAACCAGGTCGTCTGTTAAACCGGTAAAGAACAAGATCACTGCAGAAGCGATAAAATAATTCAGATGAGGAATGCTGCCCTGCGGAAGAAAAAGCGGTGCACTGATCATCATGGAAGCAAAAATGGCTACGCCGCCGAGGTTGGGTGTTCTGGTGAGATGGATCTTTCTGTCTTCGGATGGTTCATCGAACATATGTTTCTTGTATGATACGTTGATGATCTTGTGGATGGAGTAGCATACAAAGGTAAAGGAAAATAAAAAGAGAAAAATGCAGGAAGTAAGCATGTTGGTGCATTTTTGATTTTTAAAATTACTTACTATCTGTACACAGGTATTTCGGCAAATATCATCATTACGTTAATTTTCATGTTCATATTTTTTTAATGAAATGATAACGCATGATCCAGTACAATGAACGAAGAGCTATAGTAAGGTTCGGCGATCCCAGTGAAGAATGATACAACTGCAATGCTTCATTGGTCTGCCCCATGGTCTGCCTGATGCGACCGAGATGATAGCTGTTGGTTCTGGCGGCCAGTTCCTGTAATTTTTTCTTTTTGAGAAATGGCGCATGCAGATTAAAAAGATATTCAAGCCGGTCTATCATCTGCTGATTGTACGTCGTAATATTACCTCCTTCAAGAAAGTATTTTCCCAATTGAAGCGGAACATATTTAAAGCGGTTGCTGATCCTGGCTATTTTAAGCCAGCAGTCTGCATCTTCTATACCGATGAGCAATCGATCTTCGCCCATTCCTCCTGCTTTAATGAGTATTTCTTTTCTCACGCAAACGCCGGAGTTGATGATGCATCCGTTATGTCCTTTGATCATGAGGTCTTCAAAGACCGGAGCTTTCAACTGCCGTGAAGCCAGCGGCCTCGATTTTCCGTTGGCGGAGATGAGATCGAAGCCATGATAAATGAGATCATAGTCTTCGAGATAAGAAAGCATGCTTTCGAGCTTGCGCGGATACCATGCATCATCCGAATCGAGAAAGCAGATCCAATCTGCAGCGGCATGCTGTATTCCTGTATTTCTTGGACGGGCAGGCCCTCCCCAGTTCGGTTCAAAAAAATAATGCAGATCGCGGAACCGCTTGCCTGCCCTGAATTCATCTACCATTTTTTGCGTGTGGTCGGTAGAGCCATCGTCACAAACAAGCGCTTCAAAATCCAGGAAGCGCTGCTCATTGAGCGATTGCAGGGCCCTCAATAATTTATCTGCCCGGTTATACGTGGGGATAACCACGGAGAAGACCGGTTTGTGAACCATTCTTTTTTTCAATAGCTCAACGCCAGCCTGTTCCTCCTGCAACCTAGCCCGATTTGCGCGCATATACTTTTATGTAATCGATCTTGAAAAAATTGGGGAATACAGTGCCCGGGTTCTGCGGGTTTCCTCCATAGCCTCCTGTTCCATTGCTCAGGATGATGAATTCAGATATCTGAGATACCGCTTTGCGGGCCCTTGCCGTTTCAACGCCGTCTACATAAACAATATATTCTTCCGGCGTCCACTCGAGCGCGAAGCGATGGAACCCCTGCGAAACGCCCGGCACTTTAACATGAGCGCTGATGAGTTTTTTATTGGCGCCATAACCATTCCAGACGAGGCTGTGGAAGAGGCTGTCTATTCCGGATGCATTTCCATATTCAAATATATCCACTTCAACGCCGTT
>CAYYZJ010000758.1:0-1924 GCA_964475615.1 uncultured Flavitalea sp.
AGGAACGAATCGATGAACAGGGATTTGTCGAACAGCTTCAGCCCGGTGATCTCAACCTGCAATGAAGCGCTGCTTTTTTTATTCAATGCATCGGGATAAAAACAAACGATCTCGGTATAGGTGGCGGTCATCCACCTTTTATTCCGCAACGAATAAAAAGAGGGCGACTGGAAATTGGAATTGACCGTTCCGGGTTCAAGGTTATAGCGGGTATATTTGTTTTCCGCGGGATTGAATTTATACAGATCATAATCGGTGGTGAACCATATATTGCCATCGGCCTCCTTGCGGATGGCATGGATGGTTGAGGAGAGCAGTTTATCGGAAACATGCGGGAAGGAGAACGAGCCGGTGTTTTTATTGAATACAGATAATCCTCCGTTAACGATGCCTACGAACAGCGTACTGTCGTTGTTTTCTTCTATGCCTTCACATCCGTTCGGCCTGTCTTCACTGGGATAATATACCGCTGTAAAAATTCTTTTTTGCGGGTCAAATAATTTAAGTCCGTTGTCCGTGCTTGCCCAGTAAGATCCCCGGCTGTCGACAAAAATATTATGTACGGTAGTAAACTTCATGGGTATCTGCCTGGCGCTGTCGGCATACGCATAAAATTGCTTTTGCTTTTTATTCCAAATAACGATCTTTCCGTTATGCAGGCCGAATAGGATATTGCCTTCCTTATCCTTCTGCATGCAGCAGATCGTTGAAAACTGCATGGCATCCGGATGGATGGTAGATATCGCTTTTGTTGAAGTGTCATAAATATGGATATATCCGTGCTGGCATCCGATCCATATTTTGCCTTCATCATCTTCTGCAAAGCTCCAGATCAGGTTTTTTTCATCGGGGCCCGTAAAGCTGATCCTTTTTTTGAATTCCCATTGATTGTTATATATGGCAAGTCCGCCGCCCCAGGTTCCGACCCAGATATCTCCCTGCATCGTTTCAATGCAACAGTTGATTTCCCTTTTCGGCAGGGTTGCTTCCTTTCCTTCCTCGCTCCTGATGATCGTGAAGTATTGATGGTAGGGATTGAAGATATTGATCCCTTTGTCGGTTCCCAGCCATAAATTCTCATCCTTATCCTGGAATATCCAGAATATGTAATAGCTGTATTGAATGCCCAGGCTGTTGTCCTGGCGGGCAGTGATGCAGGTGAAACTATCTCTTTCTTCATTGTAGCGCAGCAATCCTGCATTGGCAGTGGCTATCCAGATCTGCCGGTGATCGTCTTCAAAAACAAAATTCGCCGACAGCAGGGTGTTCGGGGTTTTGCTGCGGTCATTCAATGCTATGGATGAAAGCGAATAAGCGGTTATTTTTTTTGTGCCGGGATTGTATTTATAAAACCTCTCGCCCCAGGTGGTCACCCATATATTATGCCTGCTGTCTACCGTAACTGATTTTGCTCCCATGGTGTCCGATTGTTCCAGCAGCGGATAATGCAGGGGATTATATTTTGCAGAATAGACCTTTCTGGTATTTCCGTCGAACAGCACCAATCCGTGATTGCCTGATACCCATTGCTGGTTACGCTCATTGTCCCTGGCAAGAGGAGCTACGCTGACAATGGTATTGCCGGCACAGGCATAAACATACCTGCCGGTTGCGATCCAGGTATAATGATCTTCGACAAATATGTTATTGGTATCGGTCACCCCCTTCAACAGGTCTTTTTTAGTATAATCGGCAATCCGGTTGGATTGCAGATCCAGTTGTTTCAATGACGACAACAACAGGCGGTCAGGGCCGATCAGGTCAATCGTGCTTACTGCAATATCGCTTTTATTATTGCTGTTCAGTTCGCCCTGGTAGCTGACAAATCGCTTTCCATCATAGCGCTGCAACCCATTCTTTGTTCCGATCCAGATAAAGCCTCTTCTATCCTGGGTAATGACGAACACATTATTGTTGATAAGCC
>CAYYZJ010000759.1:0-2426 GCA_964475615.1 uncultured Flavitalea sp.
CGCATCTCGCATCCCGTACCCCGCATCCCTAACTCCACTCCTCCCTGTCTCTTTTTTCAATTTGTTTTACTACTCTTACGGAAATGCTGATGCTGATCTCGTAAAGAATGACCAGGGGAAGCGCTACAATGGTCTGGCTCATCCAGTCGGGCGAAGGTGTGATGATGGCGGCTATGAACAGGATGGCTATATAGGCATATTTACGGTAAGTGCGCAGGAAGGCAGGCGTAATTAATCCGATATGGGTAAGCACATAGCTCACCAGCGGCAACTGAAAGGCCAGTCCCGACCCGATGAGTATGTCCACCAGGTTATCGATATAATCATCGAGAGTAGGTCTTGTTTCCAGCAGGCCGCTTACCCCTAACCGGTAGTTCCATAAAAAGCTGTAGGTGAACGGAGCGAGCAGAAAATAGCCGAAGGCTATGCCCAGCAGGAAAAAGAAGGAAACCCAGAAAATGGCTCCCCTGGAGCTTTTCAGCTCTTTCGGCGAAAGGGCCGGCTTCACAAAGCGCCAGAACTCCCAGAACACATAAGGAAAGGCAGCGATCAGTCCGCAGATGAAAGATATGGTAATGCTCGAAATGAACTGCGATCCGAAAGAAGTGGTTTGCAGTTTGAGCTTGTCGATCGATTCGAGGCAGAGTGCATCGCCCATGTGCAGCAGGTGGCTGAGATTGCAGAGCCCTCTGTAGCTGATAAAATCCTTGCGCACCGGCCCCATGATGATCTTCTCAAAGACCCAGTCGATTTTAATAAAGATGAAGATGGCTATCACCACTATGGCGATCACCGATCGAACGATATGCCAGCGAAGCGCCTCGAGATGTTCTACGAACGACATCTCTGCCTGGTCGGGCTGCCTGTTGAATAGATTTAGAGCCATTGGTATGCCTCAGTAAAAGCTGGGCAAAGGTAATGGGCAATAGGCATAAAAAAAACAAGCACTCTTTTCAGAGTGCATTGTTTACTCCTAACTGACCTATGAAAAAAATCCCCCAAAAAATTGAATACGGTAATAAGGGAATGGGGATAAATGATCTGGTGAATTGCAATAACGAAATTCAGTAAAACAAAATCAAATTGGAAAAAACAATGGGTGATTAACTACGGATTAACATTGGTTAATGAGAGGGCTATTTAAGCACTTTCACCCTTACCATCTCGATCCGGGTTTCGCTTACGCTGAGGATCTCGAATTCATAGTCGTCGATGATAATGCGTTCCTTGAGGCGGGGAATGGTTTCATGTCGGTTGATGATGAATCCCGAAAGGGTTTCCGATTCGTGCTCCGGAAATTCAAAGCCGTATTTTTCATTGAGATAATCGAGTTCCAGCCTGCCGGAGAAAATGAATTCGTCGTTCGACAATTTTTTTTCTTCGAACTCTTCGGTATCGTATTCATCCTTGATCTCTCCGAAGATCTCTTCCAGCAGGTCTTCCATGGTTACGACGCCTGCCGTTCCGCCGAATTCATCCACCACCCAGGCTATGCTTTTTCTTTCTTTGGAAAATTTATTGATAAGGTCTGTGGCGCTCATGCTTTCGGGCACGGCCGGTATAGGCAATAAAATAGATTGAATGGATGAAGGGCCTCTGAACAGATCGAGCTGGTGAATATATCCCAGCACATGATCGATATTACCTTCATATACCACCAGCTTGCTGAGCTTGGTGTCTGCAAATTTTTTACGTGCGTCTTCGATGCTCATGCTTACATCGATGCCTTCGATCTCCTTGCGGGGCACCAGGCATTCGCGGATCTTTACCTTGGGCAGGGAAAGCGCCGCTTCAAACAGTTCGGTGTTCAGTTCCTGCCCTGCTTCATCCTGCTCGCCGGGTTCGCGGTAAAACTGTTCCAGGTCGGCGCTGGAAAAAGAATCCTTTTTTTCATCGATGCGCACGTTGAACACATATTTCAAGGTCCATTCGGAAACGGCGGTAAAAAATGAAGCGATCGGGTTGAAGATATTATAAAATAAGTTCGTTACACCGGCAAAGAAATTCAGCAGTCCGTCGCTCCTGGCGCGGAACAGGGCTTTGGGAAGCAGCTCCCCGAAGAACAGGATAAAGAGTGTAGATACGAAAGTTTCGAAAAGCAGCCGGAATATATCCACCCAGGCCTGGGGGATGCTTGTTTTTTTAATGATGAATTCCCAGAGGGGAGCCAGTGTTTCGCCGACGAGCAGTCCGAATATGACGAAGAAAATATTGAATCCGATGAGCATGGCCCCGATAAAGCGGGAGGGATGATCCAGGAAATAACCGAGGATCAATCCGCTGCTGATGCCCTGCTTTTTTTTCAGCTCGATGGTGAGCTTGTTGGCGCTCACGAAAGCGATTTCAATTCCCGCAAAGAAAACGATCATCAGCCAGGCAATAATGATCCATATAAGGGTATTGGTATTGATCATGCAAATACGAAT
>CAYYZJ010000760.1:0-3575 GCA_964475615.1 uncultured Flavitalea sp.
CGTCTCCTCCCCAGGTTATCACGGCGCCCATGGCATGAAGTATCTCGGCAAAAGTTTCCTTCATGTGCTTGGCCTGCTTGATCTCATAGTCGCTGTACTTGGTATGAAAGCGCAGCACCGGAATGCCGTACTTATCGACCACATTGGGATCTATCTCGCAATAATTGTCTTACCTGGCAATGGCTTCACCTCTACCGGCCATGCCTACGTGCGAACCAAAGAAATAACGGTAATCTTCTTTCAGCGAAGCGCCGTAGCCGCCGGCTTCTTTTTGCTTGCCCTTGATCTTATACTTGCCGTTGAGGTTTTCAATGCCCCAGCTAAAGCCATATACCGGCATGCCGAAGCCGCCTCCGTATTCGATATGATAGCCTCTGGGAAAATCGAGCTTTTTATTGTCGAGCCACCAGGGCGTATACACATGCATGCCGCCTACGCCATCTTCATTATACCGCTTGCGGTCGAAAAGTTCGGGAATGATGCCGCCCATATCGGCGCCGGTGGAATCGTGCAAATATTTTCCAACCACATTGCTGCTGTTGGCCAGTCCGTTCGGATGACGCGCCGATTTGGAATTGAGCAGAAGCCTGGCGCTTTCGCAGGCGCTGGCAGCAAGGATCACGGTTCTGCCGCTCACCTGATATTCCTGCATGTCGTCCTTATTAATATAGGAGACGCCGGTGGCCAGTCCTTCTTTATCGGTCAGCACTTCGCGGGCCATGGCATTGGTGATGAGATCCACATTGCCGGTCTTGAGCGCCGGAATGACGAGTACGGATGAAGAAGAAAAATCGGCATATACTTTACAACTGCGTCCGCATTGAGCGCAATAAAAACATTGTCCGCGTTCTTTATTGATCTGCTTGGTCAGGATAGACAAACGGGAAGGGATAACCGGAATATTGATCTTGGATGCGGCGCGCTTGATGAAAAGCTCGTGCAGCCTGGGTTTGGGGGGAGGGAGGAAGATGCCGTCGGGATCATTCTCCAGTCCTTCATTGGTGCCGAACACGCCCAGCAGGCGATCTATCTTGTCGTAATAGGGTTTTACATCTTCATAGCCGATGGGCCAGTCTTCACCCAATCCATCGATGCTTCTGCGTTTGAAATCTTTTGGCCCGAAGCGCAGCGAGATCCTTCCCCAGTGATTGGTGCGGCCGCCCAGCATGCGGGCCCGCCACCATTCCCATTGATCGCCTTCGGCATGCGTATATGGCTCGCCATCGATCTCCCAGCCCCAGTAGCAGCCATCGAAATCGCCGAAGGGCCTGAATTTGGTGCTTGCCCCGCGGCGAGGCGACTCCCACGGATTTTTTAGCTGATTGGAATCTGTTTTGGGATCGTACATAGGGCCTGCTTCAAGCAGACACACTTTCAATCCGGCATTGGCCAGCACATAAGCGGCCATTCCTCCGCCGGCGCCTGAACCGACTATGACGGCATCGTATTTTTTAGGCTGCTTCTTGATCTGGAGATCACCCATAAGCTTATCGAAGAGGTTTAGATTAAGAGAATAAAAGACTAAATTTAAAGTATTTGCACTCTTATGAGCAAATTTTTTTTGAACGGGAAAACAGGATGGCCTGCGATTCATCCCGTCATAAAATATTGTAAAAATTTTTTTCTTCCTTTCAGCACGAAGCGGTTTATTCTTTAGGGCATTATTCTTGCAAAATTATTAGTAGCTGACTGAAAAATTGACTGCCGTATTGTTCACGAAATCGGCTATCATGAAAAAGAAAATTTGCAGTTTACTATTAATGCTTTGCCTGGCAGGAGGATTGAATTTCTTTCCTGCGCAGAAAACAATGGCCCAGGAAGTGAGCATCAGCTTCCAGGCATTTTATGACGGGCTCAGCCCTTATGGCACCTGGATCAACTATCCCGCTTACGGTTATGTTTGGGTGCCTACTGCTGTTCCGCATGGGTTCAGGCCTTATGTTACCGGCGGCCATTGGGTGTATACCGATGACGGATGGCTTTGGGTTTCCGATTATGAATGGGGATGGGCGCCTTTCCATTACGGCAACTGGTTTTATGATGAATCGTATGGATGGCTCTGGGCTCCCGGCTATGAATGGGCTCCTGCCTGGGTTACCTGGGGAGAATATGAAGGCAGTTATTGCTGGGCGCCTATTGCACCGCATCTCACCGTGAGTATCGTAGCCTACCGGCCTCCGCATTATTACTGGAATTTTTGTCCGCGCGAGCGGATCACCAGTCCCCGTATTTACAATTACACGCGGGTGAACAATGCTACTGTGATCAATAACATTACCGTAATCAACAATGTACACCAGGGTGGCGGCGGAAGGGTGGCATTCATGCGCGGCCCTCAGCCACAAAATGTGGAAAGATATACGCACACTGCTGTGCGGCCGGTACAGGTAAGAGCATCTGCAAGGCCCGGCAGGGCCCAGATTCAGAGCGGACAGGTGGCCATATACCGCCCGGTAGTGAACAGGGGCAATGCAAGACCTGCTCCCTCGCATACTCAGGATATGCATAGTCTGAGGACGAGCACTCTTCCTGCAGTTAACAGGAATGTACAACCGAATATTCATACCGATAACGGGAGAACGAGGCCCAATGCCAATCCGGGCAATAATCCGGCTTTCAATGAAAGAGCTCCTGCGAACAATAAGCCGGCTTCGCCGCGGCCTTCAAATCCTCCTGTTGAGAAACGGGCTAATCCATCCAATCCATCACACAATAACAGACCATCTATGAACAACTTACCGAGCAACAATAACAGGCATCCCGCGCCTGCTCCTGCGAACAGGCCTGTAACGCCTCCGAATCACAACACACCTAATCCGGCTACGACCAGGCCAAATGTTCAACCGCAGCAGCATCCAGCTCCGCAGCAAAGACCGGTACAGCAATCCAGGCCGCCGGCAGCGAATCCGCAGCCTGCGCACAATCCGCCGCCGCATCCGGAACAGCCGAGAGGCAGAGAGCGGGAACAGCGATAATATAAATAGGAAAAATTTTAGTCGGGATTGAGGCGAACTGCCTCAGTCCCTTTATGGTTCATACCATATTTCTACTTCATATCCATCAGGATCCCTGAAGAACACATAAGGTTCATCGGGAGTGAAGTATCCCTGGTCAATGATCACTCCGCCTGACTGCTGAATAGATTCAATGGCAGCCTGGATGTCTTTGGCATTTTCAAGGCGGAAGCCAAAATGATTGATACCGCCTGGTTCTCCTTTTTTCTCAAGGCGCTCGTCCAGCACGATAGCATCTTGGCATCCGGGTGTATTCAATTGTATAACACCTTTGCCCTGGAAAGCTTTTTCCATGCCCAGCGCCTTATGATAAAAATCAGCCGATCGTTCCGCATCTTTTACGGCCAGTGCAATATGAGTAAGACCATAAGTTTTAAATGAAGGCATATTTAAAGTTAATTCATTTTTTGGGGGCTAAACTGCATTCGCGCTTGAAACCTATTTGTATTTTTGTCCATTCAAACCAATAGTATGGATAAAGAAATATACGTGCTTTCGGCAGTACGCACGCCGATAGGAAGTTTCGGAGGAGCATTGAAAGATATTCCGGCAACAACGCTG
>CAYYZJ010000761.1:0-4598 GCA_964475615.1 uncultured Flavitalea sp.
CTTCACAGATTTTGAGGTGTTCGGAGGTATTTACTTTTTCAGAGATGGACAAGGCAATGACTTTTTTGGATGTGCTGATCATGGCTCTTTTGATCTGCACCACATCCCAGTCGTTATCGGTAAGCCCTTCGCTGATATCGATGGCATTGAGCCCGAGAAAACAGAGGTCGGCCTTGATGTGCTGTATTTTGGAGATGGCTTCACCGCCAACGGTGATCTTGGAATTTTTCGAAAGCTTGTCGCCGATCATGATCACTTCGATATTGGGATGATTGGCGTATTCCAGCGCGGCATGCAGGCTGGCGGTGATGAAGGTGGCCTGCAAATCTTTTGGCAATGCTTTGGCCAGCTCGATGATGGTAGTGCCGCCGGCTGTGAGCACGAACATGCCGTCCTGTATCAACTGAACCGCTTTGCGCGCGATCACTTTTTTTTCTTCAACCGAATAAACCTGGTGCGAATTGATGCCGGCATGAAAGGAATTAGATAAAGCGCCTCCATGCACTTTGACGATCTTTCCTTCCTGGGCAAGCTCGGCCAGATCCCTTCTGATGGTATCTTCAGAAACCTGGATCTGCTCGCTCAGCCGCGAGGAAAGCACTTTATTGTGCAGATTAACCTCATGAAGAATATAAGCGTGGCGCTCTTCTTTCAGCATGGACAGCAGTTAGTTTAGAATAAATCTCCGCATAAAACCGCACATAACAAAATAATAATGCAAGTTTTTGCAGTTTTTTTGGTATGGATGCATTAAAGCGGCAAAAACTTGCGCCGGAGCGGTTATTGAACGGGAGATTATTTTTCTGCGCAACGGATACCTGAAGTGTTATGGAGATGGCTGTCCATACAAGCCGGCGCTCACGGTTTTTTCATGCTCTCGATCGCCTTGCGAACGCTTTGGTTTTTTTCAAGAAGCTGCCTGGCGGTTTCGTGGTCAACATTCAGCTCGTTCATTACGATCCTTACGCCTCTTGCGATCAGTTTATTATTGCTGATCTTCATATCCACCATCTTGTTTCCTTTCACTCTTCCCAATTGTATCATTACCGAAGTGGAGATCATATTCAGCACGAGCTTCTGCGCAGTGCCTGCTTTCATCCTCGTGCTGCCGGTTACGAATTCCGGCCCTACGATCACTTCCACCGGGTATTCCACTGCAGCGGCCAGCGGTGTATTGAGGTTGCAGGTGATGCATCCGGTCAGCAATCCCTTTGCCCTTGCGGCTTTCACGCCACCGATCACATAAGGCGTGGTGCCGGATGCGGCTATGCCGATAATACAATCCAGGGGGTTGATCGCATATTCCTCGAGGTCGGCAATGGCCTGGTCGGTATTATCTTCTGCAAATTCCACGGCCTGCCGGATGGCATGGTCGCCACCGGCCATGATGCCGATCACCCAGTCGCCCGGCACACCGAAGGTAGGCGGACATTCCGATGCATCCAGTATACCTAATCTGCCGCTGGTGCCGGCGCCGATATAAAAAAGCCGGCCTCCTTTTTTCAATCTTTTTACAATGGCAGCCACCAGCCGCTCAATCTGCGGAATGGCTTTGCCCACCATACGGGGAACCAGCTCATCTTCCTTATTCATGCCTTCGAGCAGTTCTTTCACCGTCATCTTTTCCAGGTTATCATAATGGGAAGGCATTTCAGTAGTGAGCATGGCCGTGATTTTTTGGTTGTAATCGATTCTCATAAAAATGCATAAAAACGCATTGCCGGGGAATATCGGACGACTAAAATAGGGATAAAACACATCATATTTTTGGATATGTGCAAAATTCTATAAAAATATTTGCTTGTTTTTGCATGATTTTATTTTTATTTGCGGCATAATCTGCAAAAACAGGCGTGGTGAGTATGTCCGGATTTGATTTTCTCTGCAAGGCTTTAATAAAAATACATCCCGATACTAACGTTGATCTGTACCTGCAACAGACCTCTCCTCATGAATGATTTTGTTGAATGCCGTCATGCTTTCAACAAAAGGCCAACGGTTTCACTAGCATGCACAGTTCGTATTGCCGGTATATGGCAAGCGAAACGATCATGATATTACCAAAAACAATCATTATGAAACCTGCAAAACAACTGTTTTTACTGCTCATCCATGACGGGTGACCGGCCATATTTTTCACCATCCCGACAATTCCCGTTTTACTACACACAATTAAAAGCTTTAGTATGAGAAAAAGAACAGGCTGGCCTCTGTGCCGGCCAGGGAAATCATTTTCCCGGCCTATTATCCTGACCTGTCTGCTGCTTGTGTTTTCAACAGGTTTTATCCTTGCCCAAACCATCAGCGGAAAAGTGCTCAGCTCGCAAACCAATGAACCTATTTCCGGCGCATCCATTGTTGTAAAAGGTTCAAAGAACGGAACAGTGACCGATACTTCAGGAAACTTTACGATCCAGGCTTCACCGGGACAAGTGCTTCAATTCAGTCACGTAGGCTTTCTGCCGAAAGAATTCAAAGTGAACCGGAGCGGCAATATCATCATCAGTCTCGAAGGCGGAGGCACGCTGAGCGATGTGGTGGTGGTTGGATACGGCACACAGAAAAAAGCAGACCTCACCGGCGCCGTAGCTACTGTTGATGTCGTTAAAACATTTGCCAGCAAGCCCATCAATGATCCCACCAAAGCGTTGCAGGGCATTGTACCGGGGCTCACCATCCAGTACGGCAATGGCGGATTGACCGCAGGGGCCGACGTGAAGATCAGGGGCATCGGATCCATTAACGGTTCCAGCCGCCCGCTCATTCTGGTCGACAATGTGCAGACGGACGATCTTTCCGTCATCAACCCCAACGATATCGAAAGCATCTCGGTGCTGAAAGACGCCGCTTCTGCTTCCATCTACGGTGCCCGCGCCGCTTTCGGCGTAGTGCTGATCAAAACCAAAACAGGAAAAAGAAATCAGAAATCGACAGTCACCTACAACGATAATTTTTCCTGGAACACACCGACCATACTTCCCGATTTTGCCGATCCCGTGCCGGAGCTGCAGGCATTGAACGATGCCGGCGTGCGCGGCGGAACGGCATCGCCCGAAACCTTTGGAATGAACCTGCTCAAATTGAAAGACGGCGTTGCCAACTGGGAACAGAACTATTCCAAGACCAATACCGGAAAGGAAATGATCAAGGGGCAGGACTGGGACATAGAAGCCGGCGATAACCGCACTTATTTTTATAAAGTATGGGATCCGAAAAAAGAGATGCTGAACAAATTCACCTTCTCGCAACAACATAATATCAGCATCCAGGGTGGAAGCGAAAAGCTCGCCTATTATTTATCCGGCGGCTACAGCTACGACGGCGGCATCATGAAAATGAATCCCGATGCAGTAAAGAAATACAATATCACTGCAGGCATCAATGCCAGTGTAAACAAATGGCTCGATGTAAGGGTGAAGACCATGTTCCGGAATTTTGAATACGATTATCCTTTCCAGTATCAGGACTACTGGTATTATTTCTGGCGATGGGGCGCTTATTTTCCTTATGGAACTTATCAGGGACATTATTTCCGCGTGAACTCGGCTTATCTGGATGCAGCCAGCAAGGCCAAGCTTAGCGACAACTACCAGCGCGTGGATCTCGGCGCAACCGTTAAGATCACGAAGAACCTCAGCTTTAATGCAGACTATACGATCAGTCGCGACAATGCACTCCGTCATGAATCGGGCGGCCCTGTCACGGCCTGGGATTTCTGGACGGCAGGCGCACTTACATTGACCGATATTTCAACGGCAGCGCAGAACTCGGTCACCTATACCTCAGGCAGGTTATTGGTAAATACGTTTAATGCCTATGCCACTTACCAGAATAAATTCGGCGAAGACCATAATCTCAAGGCAACGATCGGCATCAATGCTGAGGATGATGAAAACATCAATTTCTTTGCAGCCAGAAAAGGGTTGCTGGATCCTACCCAGGCCGAGCTGGGATTAACCTATTCCGACCAGACCAGCGGGCCTTCATCGTCCAATGTTCCTGTTGGATGGAGCCAGAACGGTCACGGTAAAAAAGCATTTGCCGGTTATTTCGGAAGGATCAATTACGATTACAAGGAAAAATTCCTGCTCGAGCTGAACGGCAGGTATGACGGCTCTTCACTTTTTCCGCCGCAGGATCGCTGGGCATTCTTTTCCTCCGTTTCAGCGGGCTACCGTATCAGTGAAGAAGAATTCTTCAAGAACCTGAAAACCCCGATCTCCGACTGGAAGATCCGTGCCTCTTACGGCGAACTGGGCAATCAGGATGTGACCACCAATGGCTCCAATGTGTATATCCGCACCATGAACGGCACGCAGCCCAACTGGCTCACCAGCTCCGGCACGTATGCGCAGAGCATCACACAGCCGACTGCTGTTGCCAATTCGCTGAAATGGGAAAGAGTGAACACGCTTGATTTCGGTACCGACATGCGGTTCCTGAACAATCATATCGGACTGGTGTTCGACTGGTTCCAGCGCGATACCAAAGGAATGATACAGCCCACCAGCGTGCCTGCCACTTTCGGCGTCAGCGGCCCTTATATCAATGCCGGTAATTTCCGCACGCGCGGTTATGAGATCAGCATCGATGCCAAT
>CAYYZJ010000762.1:0-1763 GCA_964475615.1 uncultured Flavitalea sp.
CTCTGTGATTAAAAAAATAAAACACTGCTGTGCCGATCAGCAATAATCCGATCACCGATGCGGCAATCCGGTACCAGCCCCGGTGGCTGATCTTGCTTTGAGGCCGTATGTTATCGGTTAATTCGGAATTGATCCTTTTCCAGATGATTGCAGAAAGCTCGTCCGTATCGGCAGGCATCTCCGCGCTGGCCAGGTCCTGTACGATCCGGCGGGCCTTTAATAAGGAATCGACCCGGCCGGGATATTGGTTCATCCAGTTTTCCCAAAAGGCCGTACTGTCCTTGTCTGGTTCATTTACCCATCGGATAAACCGGTCATCTTTCAGTAATGACCATACTTGGTCGTCAAAATTGTTCAACGCAGCAGTAGTTATAGTAGTAAAAATTAGTAGCTCCTAATGAGATGCACGAGCCCTCATTTTTATACTCAAAAAAATCATACTTTTTATTGAAATAAAAAAATAACCAGGATGAGCGAGATGAGCGCCGTGCTGTTTATTTTTTCTTTCAGGCGGGAAATGGCGCTGTACAGCAGGTTGCTCACCGATTGGTAGTTCATATCCATGATCTCGGCGATCTGCTCATGGCGCAGGCCCTGGTAAAAGCGGAGCTGGATGGCTTCCTGTTGCCTCAGGGTAAGTTTTTTAATGGCTTCCTGCAAGAGGCTGATGCGGAAATCCCGGTTCTCTTTTTCAATGATCGTTGTCTCGACGGGATTTTCCACTTCTTTATAAACCAGATGGATCACCTTGCTCAGGGAGCCGGTCCGGGTCTGCTGTCTTTTTTCGGCGCGGATCAATTTATACCGCAAGGCCTTCAGCAAATAGAACCGGATACAATCCGTTGCCGCCAGGTTTTTACGGGAATTCCAGAGTTCCACAAACAATTCCTGGATCAGATCTTTTAATACTTCTTTATCGGGGCAAAGCTTGGAGCCATAAGCGATCAGGGAAGCGATATGGGCCTGATAGAGCGATGCAAAAATTTCCTTGTCGCCATTTTTGAATCGGTTCCAGAGCAAAAAATCAGCATTTTTCTTTTTTGCATCACTTTCCATTAGCAGAGTAGTTCGGTATCGCGACAAAGCAATTCGTTTTCCAATATATGCATTTTCCGTTTCCAGACCAAGAATATTCTAATGTGCGAATTTGCGAATGGCTGATGTGCAAATGCTTTATTCGGGATTGGTTAAAGAGATCGGGGTTTCTTCATTCGCACATTAGCTTTGTTTCTTTTTAAACTGTTCGATGGCTTTGCGGGCAAACTCGCTGAGCACGAGCTTGCCGCTGATAGCCGCTCTTTCATGAAGGAGCTCGTTCCAGTGTTCGGTTCCTTTCCAGAACATCTTTTTCATTTCCGCCATGGCAGCGGGATTGGCATGAGCCAGATTATGGGTCAGGCGCTGCAGCGATTCATCCATGCTTTCCGTGCCGGAATGCACTTCAGCATAAAGTCCCTTTTTTCCTGCCCAGTCTGCACTGCGCCATAAAGCTGCGTCGATAGCCAGTTGCGAAAAGGCGGAAAGCCCGATCTTTCTTTCAATGGCGGGGCCTACCACGAAGGGGCCGATGCCGATGTTCAGCTCGCTCAGCCTGATCTCGGCCCGGTCAAGGGCAATGGCATAATCGGAGGCGGCTACCAGCCCAACGCCGCCGCCCACGCATTTGCCCTGCACACGGGCAATGATGAACTGCGGGCACCTGCGCATGGCATTGATCACATGCGCAAAGCCGCTGAAGAATTGTGTGCCCTGGTCGTGGTTCC
>CAYYZJ010000763.1:0-2260 GCA_964475615.1 uncultured Flavitalea sp.
ACCTGGTGCCGGCAAACGCAGATGGCTGCAGGCCGCTTACCGTCTTCAACACGTCTTCATCCAATATTACCGATCATGCAGGAAAAAATACATTTCGCCGGATGGAATGATTGCATCCGGCTGCGCAACGCCGGGTTGGAGCTGATAGTAACCACCCGGGTAGGACCGCGCATCGTGCATTTTGGTTTTACCGGAGAGCAGAACCTCCTGTACCTTTCTCCCGGCGATGCGGGAAAGACCGGAGGGGCTGACTGGCGCATCTATGGCGGCCACCGCCTCTGGCATGCGCCCGAAGCCAGGCCGCGCAGCTATTGCCCGGACAATGATCCGGTCGTTTATGCCTGCAACGATCATTCGGTAAAGCTGGTGCAGGAAACAGAACCCGGCACCGGCATCGTAAAAGAAATGGAGATCAGTTTGTCGGAGCAGAAAAATGAGGTCAGCGTGCTGCACCGGCTTACCAACGGGAATGCGTGGGATATCGAATTATCTCCATGGGCCATTTCCGTAATGGCTCCCGGCGGACTGGCCATTGTTCCCCAGGAACCTTTTGGAGAAGGCAACGATTATTTATTACCTGCACGCCCGCTTGCTTTATGGCAATACACCAAAATGAATGATACCCGTTGGATCTGGGGAGATCGATACATTTTGGCAAGGCAGGATCCTGCAAAGACCTCCGAACAAAAGATCGGCGTATTGAATAAACCCGGATGGGCGGCTTATCTGCTCAACGGATCATTATTCATCAAACGGTTTGCCTATGATCCTGCTGCTGTTTACCCTGATTTCGGATGCAATAACGAAATTTATATCAATGGCAGTTTCCTGGAAATAGAATCGCTCGGGCCATTGGTGAAGCTGGCGCCGCAGCAATCCATCGGGCATACCGAGCGCTGGTTGCTTTTCAGAACTGCCGCAAAGGAAAATGAAGCTTCCATTCACGAACATATTCTCCCTATCATCGAACGGCAAAAGTGAATACCGAATTCGCAGGAACCGTTTTCGAAAAGGTATGCCCGCTGACTTTAATATCCGATCCCTTCGTGAAGTTGTGCGAGGCATCCGAATAATAATATTTCAAGGTTGAGATGGCCGGAAGGTTCAGCAATTTCCCATTTACGGTCTGCGCTTTCCTGCTTTTGTTCACTCCGGTTATAACGGTATTGCCGCTTGCCGGGTCGAAGAATGCCGAGAGCACCATATCGGGCAGGCTGCTTTCAATATCGATTCTTTTATAGCCCGGCTTTACGAAATTATAGAGCTGCCTGAGCACATGGAAATGCGTTCTTTTCGTATATACATCGAGGTGATTGGTATCGTTCACGGCAAAAATGCCCCACATGCTCCAGGTGAGGGTGCGGTTGGGATGATGGTAGCGGCTGTCATACGCTTCCCAGACCTGTGCGGCCACGATGCCTACGTTCAGATCCTGCAGGATGTATTGATAGGCCGGGCCTGCATATTTGTCGAAGCCATAATCTTTATTGTATACTCCTCCGTCGCAGTTCTCGCAAACGGCATTCACTTCGGTCATCACGGCTTCGCGATCGGGATAAGCAGATTGTTTGATCGCATCCACCAAGCCTTGCGCTTTTTTGGTGCTGTTGCCATAATCATGCTGTCCGAAATAGTGAACTTTCGACATCGTAGTGCTGTTGCCGAGCATGGCCTGTACATTGGCCAGCCAGCCTCCGCAATCGTCGGGCCCGATAATGCCAACGTCGGAAATATCATCGCGGATAAGATGAGCGGCGATAATGCCGTATAATGTTCCGAACTGCTCAGGTGTTGTTACCACTCCTTCTCCGCCTCCGCAGGTGGTTTCATTGATGGGTGAGAGCAGGCCGAACTGCAGCGCAGGCTTCAGTCTTTTTTTGGCATAGTAAACCATGGATGACATCATCTCTGCATATTCTTTTTCCTTTCCCGGCAAAAGCGTAGTGCCTCCCATCCAGGCAGGGCCTGCGCCGTCGGGGCTCAGGGTGATGTCTGTAATGCCTTTGCTGTTGAGGTAACGGATCATATCCCAGATGCCGCTGAAGCGCGAAGCGCTGTACACGGAATCGTAATAGGCCCAGTTATAGGAATCGGGATCGTCGTTGTCATTGGTCTTTTCCCAGTCGCAGTCGTCGAACATGAGCCGGAAGCTGGTGCATCCCAATGTGTCGATGAGCGCATCCAGCACTTTTTTTACCGCTTCCGGATTTATATTCCACGACTGCGGATTGGCATTGACGCCCAGGCTATGGATGGTTTG
>CAYYZJ010000764.1:0-2367 GCA_964475615.1 uncultured Flavitalea sp.
GGCTGCACCAAGGGATGGGTGTTTTACCTGGCCAATCTAAAATCCATTCTCGAAGGAGGCATCGATCTGCGAAATAAAAATATGGAGTTGAAAGAAGTAATCACGGCATAACTTTAAAATATTATTTTTACGCATTGATAACCCTAAAAGCAATCACCATGAAATCTCTACGAACCAGTGCAATAGCAATAGGCATTGCATTGTTTTCAATCCAGGCCCATGCCCAGCACATTAAACTTACCGAAGGAAGCCTCGACGCGTTGAAGGACGAAAAATCGATCCACACGGAGTTCACTTACGATAACATGAGAGTAGGCAGGTACGACAAGGAAGAAGATTATGTGAACGACAAAAAGAACGACTATAATAAAAAAGAGGCCGGCAAAGGCGATACCTGGGCCAAGAACTGGGTAGGCGACCGCAAATACCGCTTTGAACCCAAGTTCAATGAACTGTTTGAAAAGTACAGCGAAAAATCAACCGCCGGCAATGCCAAATACACACTTATTTTCAATACCAGCTTTACAGAGCCGGGGTTCAATATCGGCATCACCCGTAAAAGTGCATACATCAACGGCGAGATCCTGATCGTTGAAACAGCCGACAAGAATAAGGTCATCGCCAAGCTGACCATAGAAAAAGCGCCGGGCAATGCTTTCTGGGGCAATGACTATGATACCGGCGAAAGGCTTGCCGAAGCCTATGCTGCTGCAGGCAAAGCGCTGGGAAAATTCATCAAGAGCAAATCATAAATTTCCGGTTACTGTTTTAAAAACCTGTGAGGTTGCAGCATCCTTACAGGTTTTTTATATCATGCATCATGAAAAAAACAAGAAGCCTGCTGTTCTATGTGTTGATGCTGGCCGTATTCGGGATCATCATCTACCAGATACTCCAACGGGGACGGGTAATCGAAAAAACGGTCAGTCACCCTGCTTCGGGTAAGCCTTCCGGTTCGGGCTTCGGATTATTCAGCAATACTTTTACGCATAATATACAAGCTCCTTTGCCGGTACTGCTCCTGCAGATCATTGTCATCGTATTATTTGCCCGCGTCTTTGGCTTCCTTTTCAAGAAGATCAGGCAGCCTGCTGTTATCGGCGAAACCGTGGCTGGCATTGTATTGGGCCCTTCCCTGCTGGGGCTGCTTTTTCCCGGTATCTCCCATTTTTTATTCCCGCCGGGCTCACTGGGTAATCTCCAGTTCCTGAGCCAGCTCGGGCTGATCCTCTTCATGTTCGTGATCGGCATGGAGCTCGACATCAGCGTGATCCGCAAACAGGCTTTCGATGCTGTGGTGATCAGCCATGCGAGCATCATTATTCCTTATGCGCTGGGCATGGGCCTTTCCTATTTTCTTTACCGGCAGTTTGCGCCTCCTTCCGTTTCCTTCCTTTCATTTTCCCTATTCATGGGCATCGCCATGAGCGTCACCGCTTTTCCGGTGCTGGCGCGTATCATACAGGAAAGAAACCTTACCGGAACCAGACTGGGCATCATGGCCATCACCTGTGCTGCAGCCGATGATGTAACGGCCTGGTGTATACTTGCGATATTGATCGCCATCATCAAAGCAGGCTCATCGGTAAGCGCCTGGTTTACCATTGCACTGGTTTTCGGTTATGCATTACTGATGTTATTGCTGTTGCGGCCTTTTTTAAAAAAATTATACCTGAAGAATAAGGATCAAAGGCCTATGAGCGGCGGAATAATGGCCATTGTATTCATGGTGCTGCTGGTTTCGGCCTATACAACGGAAGCCATCGGCATACATGCCCTGTTCGGTGCATTTATGGCCGGAGTGATCATGCCGCATGATCATCATTTCCGGAGGATCGTGATCGGGAAGATAGAAGACGTGAGCATCGTGCTGCTGCTGCCATTATTCTTTGTATTCACGGGACTGCGCACCAGCATTAGCCTGCTGAATGAAGCATCGCTCTGGATGGCCTGCGGATGGATCATCCTGGTAGCAGTATGCGGAAAATTCGGAGGCAGTGCATTGGCGGCAAGGGTAACGGGACAAAGCTGGAAGGACAGCCTCTCTATCGGAGCCCTGATGAATACACGCGGACTGATGGAACTGGTGGTGCTGAACATCGGTTTCGACCTCGGCATCCTTTCTCCCGGCGTATTCACTATGATGGTGCTGATGGCGCTGATCACCACGTTCATGACGGGCCCTGCGCTGGATCTCATCAACCGGTTATCCTGAACAGCATCCTGCATTTGAAATAAACAGTGCTTTCATATACCAGGCTTGCGGTTACAGCAACCTCATCTCCCCCTTCGCCGGCATATTTTAATTCAGCATGAAGCGTTTCCCTTTCGCGCGGATCGATCATCGATAAAAATTTAAGGTGATCG
>CAYYZJ010000765.1:0-4441 GCA_964475615.1 uncultured Flavitalea sp.
AAGGCAGGCTGAGCATATTATTCTTTTTTATTTGTATTCGATCTTTTTCGCAGATGCAAACCTGCCCGGTCAATATCAATTTCGCAACCGGCGATCTTACGCATTGGTACGCTTATACCGGCAACAACGGCGAAGGAAATGGTGAAGGCTCCATCCTGAAAAGATATGATTCCAATGCCACCGCTCCTTCAGGAACCATAGGTGTGAGTACTATATCCGAATACAACCTTGGCACCACTGCAGGCATAAGAGTGATCACCGCCAACAGCGCCGATCCTTTCGGAGGCTTCCCGACCATTCCTACCATTAACGGCTATAGTTACAATTATTCCATCCTGCTGGGCTCCACAGCCGTTACGCGGGGCAACAGAAATGGAAGCGGCGGAGGAGGCTATGTTCGCGGAGTGAGTTATAAAATCAAAGTGCCTCCCGGGCCTGTAACGGAGCCGTATACCATGACCTACGCCTATGCCATGGTGCTGGAGAATGGAACGCATGCGTCGAGCCAGCAACCGCTGATATCAGTCACGCTCAAATCGGCATCCGGAATCATCTCCTGCGCATCGCCAAGCTATTTTCTGCCTACAGACGGAAGAACGATAGCAGGCAACCGGGGCGCCACGCTCGACACGGCAGCCGCCAAACGAAATGGATTCTCGCTAAGCAGCAAAACGTCTCCCAATTCAAATCCCGATCCGGAAGGCCAGGGCAGCCAATACCTTCAGGATGTTTGGACGAAAGACTGGACAGAAGTCACCTTCGATCTCTCCCCTTACCGGGGACAGGAAGTGAGCCTCACTTTTGAAGCAGACAACTGTGTGCCCGGCGGTCATTTTGCCTACGGATACCTGGCGGTGCGGAATAATTGTGCAGGATTACAGATTTCCGGCGATACCCTCGTTTGCTATAATGCCTTTGCCACTTATTCCGTGCCTGCACTGGCAGGAGCCACCTATAACTGGATCGTTCCGGATTCCTGGCAACTTATTTCAAGCGATACCAGCAATATCATCCAGGTAAAGGCTTCGGGTGCCGAAGGCAGCATCAGCGTAAGAGAAAAGAACAGTTGCGCCGATCTTTCCGATACGATCAATATCAAAACGCTTCCTTCGCCGATCGGCGGAAACCTGGAAGGCTCAGCCACAGTATGCGCGGGAGAGAACAGCACCATATTGAACCTCGTTGATTATTCCGGAACCGTTATTAAATGGCTGTCCTCGACAGACAGCATAAACTGGAATGATATCTCCAATGCGGCCCCGCAATACACAGCGGAAAATCTCGAAACGACTACTTTCTATAAAGCAGTTGTCGAAAAAGGAACGGTTTGTCCTCCCGATTCAAGCAAAGCCGCCGTCATTGCCGTTGATCAAAAAACGATCGGGGGGCAGATCAATCCATCCAATGCAACGCTCTGCCTGGATCAACCTGCGGGAGAGATACTGACACTCACCGGAAACAGAGGCCCCGTGCTGAACTGGCAATATACCACAGACGGGAATAACTGGTTGGGTCTCGATCCGGCCGATACCTCTTCCACCTTTACGGTGAAGGATATAACGATCTCCACTTCGTATCGCTCGATCAATAAAAACGGGGTTTGCGATCCGGATACGAGTTCAACAGCAAAGATCACATTCAGCCCGGTTGCTTTTCCGGAGGCCGAGATCGATCCTGCAGATACGACGATCTGCTTTGGAACGAATGCCCTGTTGCTGGCCAGCATCGACCGCGGCACCAGCTATTCCTGGAGCGCCGGCTCATCCGGCGATGGCAATATTGCCGGCACGCCATCCGGCATAACCAATACGGTATCGCCGGACAGTACAACGGATTATATTTTGCAGATATTCAATTACGGTTGTCCTAACCCGTTAGCAGACACTTTTCATGTGCAGGTGCTGGCGCCGGTGCTCGTGAATGCAGGCAGGGATACGAATGTGGTAGCGGGACAGCCCCTCCAGTTCCAGGCTTACACCAGCGACGCAGGGCAGCATAGCTTTTTATGGTCGCCGGCAACGGCGCTCAGCGATCCGTCTGTATCCAATCCGGTCGGCATATATTCTTTAACCGACAATGTGATAACCTATTCAGTAAAAGTAACCACTGAAGCAGGATGTTCGGGGCTGGACAGCATTACCGTAAAAGTATTTAAAACAAAGCCGGACATTTTTGTGCCGAATGCATTCACGCCGGGTCTCGGCATCAATTCGATATTCCGGCCGATACCGGTAGGCATTGCTTCATTGCAGTATTTCAGGATCTATAACAGACTGGGGCAGCTCGTTTACAGCACTTCCACCATAGGCAGTGGCTGGGACGGACAATTGAACGGCGTTCCCCAGGCTTCCGGCGGTTATGTGTGGATGGCAAAGGGGACGGATTACACAGGGAATGCTATTGCCAGAAAAGGGATAATGGTGTTGATCAGGTGAAAGTGTGGCTTTGGAGAAGAAGCTGCCATTTGTTACAGGTTTTTGAGAAGCCGGAAAGCTTATTTGTCCCAGGGATTGATAAGAGATAAATCAGGCATATTGAAGTCGGAGACATTTCTGGTAAGCAGGATAAGATTTCGGACGATAGCAGTAGCGGCAATTATTGCATCCGGTAATTTAATTTTATGGCTTTTGCGCAATTCAACAGTTTTAGTCTTAATGTCCTTCTCGAGTTCAAATACAATAGAATCAGCAATAAAACTATTCAGGACTGTCCAATCATTTTCATTTACGGTTTTCCAACATAACAGCTCGATCTCTGTAATTGCGGAAATACAGGGTTGATATTCTCTGAGAATGCCATCCATAAATTGTTCGGCGGAAGACGGGAATTGTCTTTGCAAGTAATAAATGACAGTATTGGTGTCCCAAAGATATTTTATTCCCATTCGTTACGGAGGTCCTTTAGCTGTTGATCGATCTCACTAATTGGCTGACGCGTCATGGCGCCTTTATATTTGGCTACCAGATTAATGCCGTTTAGGTTCGATACCTCCTTTTCCTTACGAAGGCGGATTAATTTCAGTAACTCCAAATCTCGAAGAAGATTCAGCGCATTTTCATTCAATATGTCGATTGTTACTGTAGTCATAACTTTAATTTGAGCTTATTAAACATCCTCCTTCATGTGGGGCATCACCATTCACTTCCGCTCTTTTCGGGCATGATATTATTTATATTCACACAAATATAATAAAAATTCCGGCTGGTAAATAGCTAGGGGTATCTTCTCTGCTGAATGTTACTTGATATAAGATTATCAATACCGCTATGATGTTTGTTTAATTAACCCGTTCCCCCGGGCGTTCGATGGCTTTTCTGCTCCCGCCATCTGGCGCCTCGGGGATTTACGGGTAAGCTGATCATCAGAAACAACTACTTCTTCAATGAATCTTTGACAGCAACGGAGGATTTTCCCGAGCTGCTTTTGGTATATTTATCCAATACATTCAACACTTTTTCTTTAAGCTGGCCAATGGCCAATCCTTGTTTTTCCAACTCGTCCAATCGCTGGTATAAATATTCGCCGTCTACTTCTGCAAGCAGGTGAATGCTGTTCTTATCTTTCATCACGGTTTCCCATCCCTGTCGTATGGCGCTCCAGAACTGTTTGTGCTGCTGCCACCAGGCAGATGCCTGTTTGCATTTGCTTTCATCGGTGCGGCGGTAAATATTGTATCCTTTTTCGCCGACGATCGATACGTCGGGCAGGCTGTCCCTGCGGATTATTTTCTCATTGTCCTGCTCATGCACCCATCCTGTATCGGTAATGATGATGCGGTTGGTACGCTTCATCACATTGTAATCGTTCCGCTTCGTGTATTCCCTTCGCGGCAGGGGAGCATCGGTTGTGTTCTCCCAATAATATTTCCCGTTCGAATGAACCCAGCGGCCGCTTCCCTGGTAGCGGGGGCCGTCATCCACTTCCCATACTGTTTGCGTCCACAGTCCTTTGGTTTGCTGCTTCTCGAACGTGGAATGCGTCCATGTTGCATCATAATTGAATGACCAGAGATCCTGCTTTTCAAATTCCCAGTCTTCGCGCCAGTGTTTGATAACCGTTGTATCGTCGATAACGAGCAAATGCTGCAGCACCCATTTTTCCCCTGACGATTCTTCAGCCACTACCCACTCCAGCCCGCTGGCATGATAGCGTGGATGAAACCGGTAAGCCGTATCGGAGGCAAATGTTTCTGCATATTTGAATTCCACTTCAAAACAACCGCAAAGGCTTTTTACTGCTTGTTTTTCTTCAGTGGACTGTGCACGGCTATTCATGAACATTAAACTGCAGGCAGCAAAAAATAATATCCGTTTCATGCTTTAAAAGTTTTTTGTACCATCCGGCTGATAAATGAATCTGAATGTATAATACCTCGGAACATCTGCCGAAGTAGGCGTTGGCGGGGCATCCTTATAGTAGCTTAAAATTTCCAGCTTGGCGT
>CAYYZJ010000766.1:0-7607 GCA_964475615.1 uncultured Flavitalea sp.
GCCCTGCGCCCGGCGGATGGGAGAGAAGGTCAGCAGGATCACCACACAGATGGATCCCAGGTCGGATGCGCCGTTCAGGAATCCAAAACCCTGCGGCCCTACTTTCAGGATATCCCGGGCATATACCGGCACCATGGCCACGGCCCCTCCGAACAATACGGCAAAAAGATCGAGGGAGATGGCTCCCAGCAATTCCTTGGTTTGAAAAACGAACCGTACTCCCTCCTTCACGCTTTCCCAGGTCTTCTTTTCGCCCCGTTCATTCAAAGGGGGCTTTGGTTTTAATTGAGATAATATCAATAATGCAATGAGAACCATTGAAGCGATGACCGAAAAAGTTCCGGTGATGCCAAGTCCGGCAATTAAAAATCCGCCGGCAGCATGACCGCTTACCGAAGCAGAGAGATAAGCGCCCTGGTTCCAGGTGGTGGCATTTTGCAAAAGATTCCTGGGCACCACATGCGCCAGGATCACATTGAACACCGGCCCTGTGAATGCGCGAACGATGCCGGTGCAGAACACAACAGTATAAATACAGGCGGCAATCCGGTGATTGCTGAGATGCCTGGATGTAAATGACGTCGATAAAAAAAGCAGGATGCTTACCGATGTAAAATAAAGGCCCATGCCCCGGAGCAGCAGCTTTCTTTTTTCGCTGAGGTCGATGACATGGCCTGCATAGAGCGCAAAGGAAACAGCCGGTATCACTTCCGAGAGGCCGATAAGGCCGATGGCAAAAGGCGCATTGGTAAGATTATAGATCCACCAGCCCATCAGCGTGCTCATCATACGAATGGCCATGGTGAATGTAAAACGACCGGCTATGAGATGGCGGTATTCCGGTATCCTTACGGCTGCGAATGCGTCGCTGGTCTTAGAAATCTCTGGTTCGTCTGTCATAATCGATGTAATAGGTAATATTTAATATTGAAGATTTACTTTCAATCTTAAATATTAAATATCAAATTCCTCAGGGCAGGGTGAAATAATGCTGGCCCGATTCGTAATCCTTTTCCAATGCATCCAAAATTACTTTAAAATGCTTTTCATTGCCCAGGAAATCGGCATTGCCTGCATCGATGAACAGGGTTTTGATATTGTGCTGGCGGATATAATGTGTATATGTTTCCTGGATATTGAACAAATATTCATCGGGTATCGACTGCTCATAAGAACGGTTGCGCTTTTTGATATTGGCCTGCAGCTTGTTCACCGGCGCATGCAGGTAAATGAGGATATCGGGCTGGATCAGTTGCTGGTTGATGATATCGAATAATTTTTGATAAAGCCGGAACTCTTCTTCCGGAAGGTTCACTTTCGCAAAGAGCAGGCATTTGGTAAAAAGATAATCCGATATGGTGATGTTTTGGAACAGGTCTTTGGTGTGCAGAAGCTCCTTGAGCTGCTTGTAACGTTCCGCCATGAAAAAGAGCTCGAGCGGAAAAGCATACTGCTGGGGGTTTTCATAGAATTTGGAGAGAAAGGGATTGTCGGCAAATTCTTCCAGGATCAGTCGCGCATTGAAATGCTTGGCCAGCAGATGCGCCAATGTCGTTTTCCCTGCCCCGATATTGCCTTCAATAGTGATGAAACGATAGTTCATATTATGATTTCCCCATCCCCGCCAGGGGTTTGCAGCAAAGAAATAGGAAATGATCCAAACTCCGTTCATATTTTTTTCACATCCAGCGGGTCGGGGCATTCGAGCAAAAGCCGGTGGATGGTCTTGTGCAGAACAGGATGGATCAGCCCGGGCGCGATCTCGTCCATCGGCGCCAGCACGAACCTGCGGTTGGGCAGCTCAGGATGCGGGATGCGCAGCGCAGGCTCATCGATGATGGCTTCATTGAAAAATAAAATATCGATATCGATCGTCCTTGGGCCGTATTTTACAGTCCGTTTTCTACCCAGGCTTTCTTCCACCTGTAAAACAGCGGCCATGAGCGCATGAGCATCCAATGCCGTTTCGATCTGAAGCGCCCGGTTGAAGAATGCGGGCTGATCGGTCTTGCCCCAGGCTGCTGTTTCATACAAGGAGGACCGCCGGACGATTTTTCCGCAATACCGTTCTATATTCAACATGGCCTGATCCGTGTAAAACCGCCTGTCGCCTTGATTGCCGCCTATCAGTAAAAACGCCTTGTTCATGGGATTCCCGTAATTTAGCGCATCAAATATCTTTATTTTTGAAATCCCGCCGGAGCGGGATTTCCATCGAGACAAATAAATTATTTTCCGAG
Source organism: uncultured Flavitalea sp. (assembly GCA_964475615.1). Taxonomy (GTDB): domain Bacteria; phylum Bacteroidota; class Bacteroidia; order Chitinophagales; family Chitinophagaceae; genus Puia. Next base: position 2,241 of record CAYYZJ010000766.1, read on the forward strand.
ATAGCTCGGCCAAAAACAAGCTTTCATGCGCAGTTTCTTCAAGATATTTTTTGCGAGCCTGCTGGCCCTGGCGGTTTTTACAGTGATTTGCCTGTTCATTGCAGTAGGTTTTATCAGCGGCATTGCCTCCACACAAAAAGCGGAAACAGGCAGCAAAGCAGTATTGGTGCTCGACCTCAGCGAAAACTTCCGCGAGCGCGTGCAGGAAAACCCGCTCAGCTTTGCTGATGATGACCGCTACGACCTTCCCGGCATTTACGATATCGTGCGGCTGATCCGTTATGCCGGGCAGGACAGCGCCGTGAAGGGCATTTATGTGAAATGCAACAGCAATCCCAATGGCATCGGAAGCTGCGAAGAGATCCGCAATGCGCTGATCGATTATAAACGGAGCGGCAAATTCATTTACGCTTATGGCGACGTGATGTCGCAGAAAGCATATTATGTAGGCAATGTGGCCAGCAAGATCTATTGCAATCCCAAAGGCGGCGTGGACTGGCGCGGCTTTGCCTCCGAAATGCCTTTCCTCAAGGGCACGCTGCAAAAGCTCGAGATAGAGCCGCAGATTTTTTATGCAGGCAAGTTCAAAAGCGCAACAGAGCCGCTGCGCGAAGACAGGATGACCGATGCCAACCGCCTGCAGACCTCCATATTGCTCAATGATCTGTTCAACCGGTTCCTGCAGCAGTCGGCCAAAGCAAGGGGGATCGATACTGCTGTATTACGGCAATGTGTAAACGAACATCGCATACGCTATGCCGGCGATGCCCTGCAGTATAAGCTGGTAGACGGGTTGAAATATGATGATGAAGTAAAGGATGAAATGAAAAAGCTGCTTCAGATCGGCAGGGACGACAAGATCAATTTCGTTCCCATCGGCAAATATGCCAAGGCTGTAGATTACAGGCAAAGCGGAAGGGACAGGATCGCCCTGATCTATGCGCAGGGAGATATTGTTGACGGCCGGGGCGACCAGGGGGAGATCGGTTCGGAAACCTATCGCGCGATGATCCGTAAAGCCAGGATGGACAAGGATATCAAGGCAGTAGTGATCCGCATCAATTCGGGCGGGGGCAGCTCGCTGGCCAGCGAAAACCTCTGGCGAGAGATCAGCATCACGCGCAGGGAAAAACCGGTGGTGGTAAGCTTCGGCGATGTGGCTGCTTCCGGCGCTTATTATCTTTCGTGCAATGCCGACAGCATTTTCTGCGAACCCAATACCATCACCGGGTCGATCGGCGTGTTCGGCATCCTGCCCAATATGCAGCAGTTCTTCAAGGACAAGCTGGGCGTTACGTTCGATGGAGTAAAAACAGCTCCCGACGCCGATGAAATGAGCATCACCAAACCGCTTACGCCTGCACAGAAACAATTTTTCCAGAACGAGATCGACAGCATTTACCAGGGCTTCAAATTGCGCGTGGCAGAAGGCAGGAAAAAAACGATGGAATATGTAGACAGCATCGGGCAGGGAAGGGTATGGAGCGGTGAAAAAGGATTGCAGCTCGGACTGGTAGACAGGCTGGGCAGCCTGCAGGATGCCATCGATTGTGCAGCGCGCATGGCCAGGACATCCGACTACCGCCTCAGGGAATATCCGGAACCGAAAACCTGGCTCGACCTGGTGCTCGGCGACTATAAAAGAACCTCGCGGATGAAAGTCATGAAAGAGGAACTGGGCGAATACGGATTCAAAACCTATAACAGCATCAGGCGGCTGAAATCGATAATGGGCGTGGCGCAGGCAAGATTGCCTTTTGATCTGGATATTGAGTAAGTTTGCCATTTCCGGTTTTGGGTTTACGGTTTCCAGTTTTTATTGCGGGATCAATCAGGAGATACAGAGAAGCAGAACCGGAAACAATAAATATTTTAAATACAGTATGCCTCAATCGTACAGCCAGTTCAGGGCAACCTGGGCTATCAGCAAAGCAGCGATCAGATCTATTTTCAGAAGCCCCCAAGCCGTTTTTTTCAGTTTGTTCTTTCCCATCGTGCTCATCGTGATCTTTGGTGCATTGAGCGGAGGAGGAGGCATTTCGCTGGATGTGGCTTTCGACAGCAGCAGCGATACCAGCAATGCGGTTTACCAGGCGCTCACGCACATGCCGGTATTGAACGTGGTAAGGGCAGATCAGCATGAGCTGGTCGACAGGTTGAAAAAAGGAAGGGTCACTGCGCTGATCGATATCCGCAAACAGGAGCCCTCGCCGGGAAAGCCGGCTTATGACCTCCATCTCAAAACAACTTCCGCCAGCCAGAAAGACCTTCCTGCACTGCAAATTATTTTGCGCGATGTGATCAATACGATCAACAACCAAACCAATCCCAATAAAACCGATTATGCCAGCATCTCCACCGAAGAGATCCCGGGACGCGAATATAAAATGATCGACTTCTACCTCCCCGGCATGATCGGATTTTCATTGATCGGTTCTGCCGTGTTCGGAGTGGCTTTTCTTTTTTTCGCCCTGCGCGAAACGCTGGTCATAAAAAGAATGTTCGCCACGCCCGTAAAAAAAGGATATATCGTGCTGGGAGAATGTATCGGGCGGGTGCTTTTTCAGCTTACTACGGCCATTGTCCTCATCCTTTTCGGAAAATTCTTTTATCATTTCACGCTCTCCAACGGCATCATCACTTTTATTGAGCTGCTTGTGCTCAGCCTGCTCGGGCTGGTCGTATTCATGGGTTTCGGGTTTGTGATCAGCAGCATGGCCAAGAACCAGAATGTTATTCCCATTTATGCCAACCTCTTCATGTTCCCGCAATATTTTTTATCGGGAACATTTTTTCCGCGAAGCCTGCTTCCTTCCGGAATGCAAAGCGTCATCAAGCTGCTTCCGCTCACTGCCCTGAACGACGGCATGCGGAAAATATCTTTTGAAGGCTCGCATTTATGGGGAGTGAGAACAGAGATCGCCATCTTGCTGGTATGGGCCGCCGTTATTTTTGGCGTTACGATCAAGGTGTTCAGATGGGAGTGAGATCTGAGGTCGGAAGTCGGAAGTATGAAGTATGAAATCGGAGTTAAAGATTTAATTTCGGACTTCAGACCTCAGACTTCAGATCTATGCGTTTACTCAGATTGGTTTTCATCAGCATTGTTGTATTGTTCCTTGTGCTCAGCTTTGTGTTTGCACTTTTTCCTTCTGACATCCGGTTGTCGAAAGTGCTTGCCGTTCGCTCGTCAGCAGAAAAAACCGCTGCTGTGATCGGCGATCTGCAAACCTGGGATGCATGGAACCATCTCATGGATAAATCTTCCGCAAAAACATTTTCATCGCCGGCTTCCGGCAAAGGCGCTTATGTAAAAGCCGGTCAGATGCAGGTTACCATTGTGTATAACAGTCCGGATTCCATTGCTACCAGTTGGGCAAAGGCAGACAAGAAACCGTTCAACAGCAGCTTCCGCATCACCGCTTTGCCCGACAGCGCGGGATATAACATGGTTGCCGTTGAATGGTCGATGTATTTTCATTTCCGATGGTATCCCTGGGAAAAAATGGGAAGCCTGTTCTACGACAAATTGCTGGGGCCGGAAATGGAAATCTCCCTGCTCGATTTAAAACATTATGTTGAGAAGATTCCATAACTTTATTCAATTACTTCATAGCAAAAAACTTGTCGACATGAAAAAGATTTTATTTCTAACGCCCATCCTGTTTTGGGGCGTGCTTGCCTGCGGCCAGCCTTCCCATCCGCTCAGTCCGCACGATACGCTCAGTACAAAGAATCTAACGGTTACCTATGGCCGCCCTTACAAAAAAGGCAGGGAAATCTTCGGCAGCCTCGAGCCTTTCGGAAAAGTGTACCGCGTAGGCGCCGATGAAGCTACCACCATCAAGTTTGCCAGGGATGCCAGCTTCGGCGGCAAGCCTGTAAAGGCAGGCACTTATGCGCTGTTCGCCATTCCCTACGAAACCCATTGGACGCTCATCCTGAACAGCCAGCCCAAACAATGGGGGCTGGATCACGACAAGAATAAAGACAAAGACGTGCTGCAGGTGGATGTGCCCGTGAAAAAGCTCGGCTCGGTAGTGGAGCAGCTTACGATCCGCTATCCCGATAATAACCTCATCATCGAATGGGACAAGACGCAGGTTGCGGTGCCTGTTGTGTTCAAATAATTTCTGCATCGAGCCATTCAAGGAGGAACCGGTATATTTTATCGAGTTCCTCTTTTTTTATGCAATAAGGAGGCATGATATAAACGGTATTTCCCAGCGGCCTGAGGTAGATGCCGTTTTCCATCGAGCGTTTGATGATGGATGCGCCGATATTGTTGAGATAAGTATCGTTGCCGGTAACGATCTCGAAGGCCAGGATGGTTCCCAGGCAGCGAAGGTTCTTGATTTTTGTGGTTTGCAGCTGACGGGCAAACTGCCGGTGTTGTGCAGAAATATTTTCGATCTGCTGCAGGCATGCGTCTTTTTCGAGCAGATCGAGGCTGGCCAGCGCTGCAGAACAGGCCAGCGGATTTGCGGTAAAGGAATGGCCATGGAAAAAAGTTTTCGTCCGGTCATCGCTGAGGAAGGCGTCGAATATTTTTTGTGTGCAGGCCGTGATGCCAAGCGCCATGCTGCCGCCGGTCAGTCCCTTGCTGAGGCAAATGATATCCGGCTTTGCATGCATGTATTCGCCCGCAAACAATTTACCGGTTCTCCCGAACCCCGTGAGCACTTCATCGGCGATGCATAAAATATTACGCGATTGAAGCAGCATCAACAGTTCATTCAGCGGCTCCGGTTCATACATGCGCATGCCGCCCGCGCCCTGCAGCAGCGGCTCATAAATAAAACAGGCAATCTCGCCTTCATACCGGTCGATGACGGATTCAAGCGCATGCATATTCTCCGCCGAAGGCGGATCGATAAAGATCACTTCAAACAAATAATCATGAAAGGCAGCAGTGAAAACACTCCTGTCGCTGACGCTCATGGCGCCGAACGTATCCCCATGATAGGAATGATTAAGCGCCAGGATTTTTGAAGGCAGATATTGAGTGTTGAATGTTGAGTGTTGAGTGTTGAGTGTTGAATCTTCCCCCAACCTCCGGCTTCCAGCCTCCGGCTTCCTGTTCCTCCAGTACTGGATCGCCATTTTCACCGCCACTTCTACAGAGGTAGACCCGTTATCGGAATAAAATATTCTCGCAAAATTGCCAGGAAGTATTTCCAGCAGCCGTTCCGCCAGTTGCACTGCAGGCTCATGGGTAAATCCGGTGAAGATGACCTGCTGGAGTTTTTTTGCCTGCTCATAAATTTTTTCAGCGATATAGGGATGGGCATGCCCATGTATGTTCACCCACCAACTGCTGACGGCGTCGATATAGGACCGGCCCTCTTCATCGAACAATAAAGCGCC
>CAYYZJ010000767.1:0-3843 GCA_964475615.1 uncultured Flavitalea sp.
CCGGCAGCCTGATTGATGAAGCAGTGGCACTGCTTCCGCCCCAGCAAAAGAAAGTATATCAGCTAAGCCGGAGAGACGGCATGCGACAGAAGGAAATAGCCAGGGAGCTGAATATTTCCCTTGAAACCGTCAAAAAGCACATGGTGCTGGCGCTGCGCTTTTTAAAAAAACACCTGCTTACATGCACCGGCCTTTTTATTTTCTTCCTGCTCGATTTTCTCCGGGGATAAAAAATATTTCCGGCTCATTACCTCTTTCTTGTATTCCCATTGTCTTCTGAAGTAGCATAGAAACGCTAAAGTCTATTTTTTTCGGAATTACAACCAACCGATGCCATGAACGAATCGAGACTAACCTATTTATTCTGGGCTTATTTTAATAAAACCGCTACGCCGTATGAGCTCAATGAATTGATGACATTGCTGGCGCAGACTGAAAATGATGTGCAGGTAAAAGCTTTGCTGACAGAAGCATGGCAGCAGTTCCGCAGTCAGGGCCAGCCATTCAGCGATAGTGAAGGAGAAGAAATGCTTGCCGGCATATTACGGGAGGGAGCAACCCGCAAACCTGCAAGGGTTATTGCCGCCTATAAGCGTCCATCCGGCTGGCTGCGTGTTGCGGCGGCAGCGGCTGTCCTGTTCTTTGTTTTTGCCGGCGCCTATTTTTGGTTAAATCACAAACAATCCGGGCAACCCACCGCACAGGTAAAAAAAGTTCCTGCAAATGCCGGGGATATTATTGTGCCGGGAAGAAATAAAGCGGTGCTTACCCTGGCTGATGGTTCCAGCATTGCACTCGATTCCACCCGCCAGGGCATGCTGGCAAAGCAGGGCAATGCAAAAGTAGTGAAGCTGAATACGGCCACCCTGGCTTATAACACCGCCGATGAAAAAAACCGGGAGATCGTTTATAATACCCTTTCCACTCCCAGCGGCGGACAATACCAGTTGGTCTTGCCGGACGGCACCCGCGTTTGGCTCAATGCCGCTTCCTCTATCCATTTCCCTACCCTTTTCAAAAAAGGAGAACGAAGCGTAACCCTTACAGGAGAAGCCTATTTTGAAGTGGCCAAGGATGCATCCAGCCCGTTTAGAATAAAGGTAAAGGACGTGGAGATACAGGTGCTGGGAACCCATTTTAATATCATGGCATACGATGATGAAAGCTCAATCAATACAACATTGCTCGAAGGTTCGGTAAAAGTATTTAAAGGTTCTTCAAGTAAGGTACTGGCTCCCGGACAGGAATCGAGGATCGGCGCAGCGGGCGACATTAAAGTGGTGAATGCCGATATTGAAGAAGTAATGGCATGGAAGAACGGCTGGTTTCAATTCAATGCATACGATATACAGAAAGTGATGCGGCAGATTTCGAGATGGTACGATGTGGAAATTGTATACGAAGGCCAGATTCCGGCCGGTCATTTCTCCGGCCTGGTAAGCCGGGCAAACGATATATCGCAGGTGCTGAAGATTATACAGGCAGGAGGCGTACGTTTTAGAATTGAAGGGAGGAAAGTGATCGTTTTGTCTTAATCAAACGATAATGATTCTTAATGGTTGAACCCAAACTGCACAAACTATGATAAAAAACTGCTTATTGCCATACCGGAGCCCGGTTATGGCAATTACCATCAAAACTTGGCTGGTTATGAAATTCACTGCTGTTTTGCTGACTGCAGCCTGCCTGCAGGTAAGCGCCAGAGGAAATGCGCAAAACATCTCCATATCACTGCGGAATGCTTCACTGGAAAAAGTTTTCAGAGAGATTCACCGGAAAACAGGATATCAGTTCTTTTACCAGGATGAGCTGATACGACAGGCAAAGAGATTCGACATCCATGTAAAAGACGCATCCATCGAGCAGGTGCTCGAGCTATGTATGAGAGACCAGCCCTTCAGCTATACCATTACAGAAAAAACAATCATCATTAAAAAAAAAGAAGAAGCGACGAACGCCCCTGACGCCGTTCATCTCTTTGTTCAAATAAAAGGAAGGGTTGTAAACAAGAATGGCAATCCGCTACAAGGGGTATCTGTTTTAATAGCAGGCACCAAAAAAGGCACTGCAACGGACAATGACGGGCGTTTCACACTGGCCGTTCCGGATGGCGAAGATATCGTGCTGGAGATTTCCAGCATGGGATTTCAAACCAGAACCGTGCATGTCGGAAAACAAACGGACATAAACATTATTCTGGAAGAAGCGATTTCCGGATTGGGCGAAGTAGTGGTGGTCGGATATGGAACGCAGCGGGCAAAAGATATTTCAGGAGCAATATCTGTTCTGTCGGAAAAGGATTTCAATAAAGGCGTTACGCAAACCGCCGCTGATCTTTTACAAGGTAAAATTGCCGGATTGACGATTACCACGGAAGGCGGCGATGTTACGGCGGACAAAGTAATGAGGCTTCGGGGCGTTTCCTCGTTAACCGGCTCGAGTTCGCCGTTTGTGGTCATCGACGGAGTTCCCGGAATGGATATCAATTCCGTATCTCCCGGGGATATTGAATCCATAAGCGTTTTAAAAGACGCCTCAGCGGCTGCGATCTATGGTTCCCGTTCAGCAAGCGGGGTAATCCTGATCACAACAAAAAAGGGTAGAACCGGAAAAACCAGCGTGCAATATAGCGGCTATGTTGCAGCCGATATTGTAGAACATACACCGGATGTGCTGACCGCATCAGAATGGCGGGATTATACCAGCAGCCAGGGAATGGATGTAACCGGATTGGATAAAGGAGGCAATACGGATTGGTTTAAGGAGATCATGAGAACGGGCATTTCACATAATCATAATCTTTCCATTTCAGGAGGCAGTGAAAAAAGCAATTATCGTGCGTCGTTTAATTACCTGGGCAGGCAGGGCATCATGAAGGATAACTGGATACATCGCTACAACGTTCTTTTCTCAATCAACCAGAAAGCATTGCGGGATAAAGTGAACTTTGCCGTTACAGCAGGCACCGTTCAGAGCGATTACACGCCTACAGACAGCCATAATGCCAAACTTGCCTATGAAATGCTGCCGGTATATCCGGTTAAGAATCCCGACGGATCCTGGTTTGAAATTTTGCAGAACGGCCTGGGTAATCCTGTGCATGACATAGCGGAAAACCAGAATTTATATAAGACCAGCTCATTGTTTGCAGACCTGAAAACGGATCTGGAGATCTTCAAAGGATTTACAGCAGGCTTAAACCTGTTTAAACAAAGGAAGACGCAGGATCAAAATCTTTATAACGCAATAACAACTTCGGCAGGAAGAGGTACTAACGGGTATGCATACCGTGGCAATCAGGTCTGGGACGAGAATCTGCTGGAATTGACCGGGAAGTATACTGCCACCATCGGCGAGCACAACTTCTCCATACTCGCCGGATATTCTTATGAAGACGATTACTGGCAGCAGGAAAGCGCGCAGAACAGGGGATTCATTTCCGATATCTTCGGAGCCAACAACCTGAGCGCCGGAGAGAATCTGTATCCGACCGATGTCAGTTCCGACAAGAATATGTCTAAGCTGATCTCCTTTTTTGGAAGAGTGAACTATACCTTTCACGATAAATACATCTTTACCGGAACCCTGCGCTATGACGGTTCTTCAAAATTTGGTAAGAATAACAAGTGGGGCACATTCCCTTCTGCGTCTGTGGCCTGGCGGATTTCTGCTGAACCTTTCATGAACGGCGCCGGATTTATAAACGACCTGAAACTGCGTGTCAGCTATGGGGCCGTCGGAAATCAGGACGGGATTGGCCCGTATAATTCCCTGGCCTTATACGGACGCAGCGATGCCTATTGGGATAACGGACAATGGAACAATTCCTATAAGTATGTACAA
>CAYYZJ010000768.1:0-7633 GCA_964475615.1 uncultured Flavitalea sp.
TTTGAAGCTACTATTTCTTATAATAAGACCAGTGATTATATTAATGAGCTGGGCTCTCCGGATTTGGATGTCCATTTGCCTAATGGTAATATTGTTCCCCAGCGACCGCATTATCGGGTAAAGGGAAGAGACCTCGTGGACCTGGTGCTTAGTCAGTCAATCCTGCATAACCGGGGTAAGTTTAAATTTAATATTTCGAATTTGTTCAACCAGGGATACATTCTGTATCAGGATTTGAATGGAAATGGAAGATTTGACACTCCAGCCGTTACTATTAAGAAAAATTTACCAGTAGTAGACCGCATAGGTAATTACTTAAGCGGGATTGATAACACAGCATCCAGTATTCGCCCTCAACGTACCTATTCATTTTCTTTTTCTTATACTTTTTAAAGAAAGAATTTATGCAGCATAAAAAAATTTCTTGTTCTTTAATGCTGTTGATTGCCTTATCTCTTTTGACAGGCTGCCAGAAGGATCCAGCCTTTACAAAGAAAGCTGTTATAGAAGTAACTATCGGGCCAACTGACAGCAGATTGGCTTCAAATGAGATTCACCTTTCCAAAGACACTGTTTACGTTCTTGCCGCCAACCTGTTTCGGGACAGCGGGCAAATTTTATCGATAGACGCTGGCACACTGATCAAAGTGAATGACTATATTGCGATAACTATCAGGCCGGGCGCTGTAATTAATGCCAAGGGTACAGCAACTGATCCTATCATCTTTACCAGTTCTGCATATACTGGTGGCGTAGGTGTAGTCCTCAATTCCGATCAGGGATCATCTTTTTATCATTATTGGTATGGAATCAGTATTTACGGCGATGCTTCAAATAATCCTGGTTTAGGGTCGGGAATATTAAGCTATGTAAGAATAGAATTTGCAGGGGGAACTACTAATACTCTTGTAATGTATCCAGGCTTGATGTTGGCAAATGTGAGCAAAGCGACCACGGTAGAAAATGTTCAGGTCAGTTATGCTTATGCCAATGCTTCATTTGAGTTTAATGGAGGTAATGTGAATGCCAAAAACCTGCTGTCGTATGCTTCCGGCAATGCTGATTTTTATATTCATGGTGGATATACAGGCATGCTTCAGCATATATTAGCGTACAGGCATCCTTATTTTCCTCACGCGAAGGATCTTTCGGCCCAGACCAATTTTTCAAGTGTATTAATAGATGAAAATGAAACTTTACCTCTTATTTCAAACTTAACCGTATTAGGCCCCAGCCAGCAGGGAATTGACCTGAATTATATTTCCACCATCCATCGGGTAGCGGCCCTGGTTACTACAGGCGGGTCTAAATTCCATATCAGGAATTCTGTTTTTTCGGGATTTCCAAAAACAGGATGGTGGCTCGACAATTTTGAAACCGCATCTTCAATAGTAAGCGGGGAATCCGATCTTACTTATTCCATAATGCATTGTTATGACAGCAGCAGGGCTTTTTATCTTCCCAACGGTATATATCCAAATGCCACATCAGCAGATTTCAAAAATTATATGCTGCAGGCACAATTTGTGAATGAGCTCTTCACAGACTTTGACGATCTTATGCTGACTGATCCATTTAATTATGATGTTGCTCCCAATCCCATGCCTCAATCAGGTTCGCCGCTGCTTGGCGGGGCTGATTTCGACGGCATTTTCAGCGATCCGTTCTTTGATAAAGTTGAATATCGCGGAGCTTTGGGGACGGATAACTGGATGCAGGGCTGGACTAATTTTATCCCGCTTCAAACGAATTATAATAATTAAGCTGCCTGGCCTCGGCAATACATCCTTAGCCAGCTATGCTGATTGGATGCTACCCTTATACAACTATTGATCTGGAGTAAGAAAAGATCGATTTTATTATTGTTGTATTGATAACAGTATCATAACTATCAGTTAATAGAACGCTGATATCTTCATTTATCTCGGATTGTATTTATTAACCATTTAAACCCTATCATACTGATTTAACCTAAACAAATTTTCAGAAAGGCTGACTAAAAAGGTCAACCTTTTTGGTTTATACATGCGTCTTCAACAATTAATTCAATCAGCTGTCCATCACTTAACATTAACTTTTCATATAGTTAATGCCCTGTTAATTATTACTTAACCTCAGCCCGTTAGGTTTGTGTACTTATTCGAAAAATAAATTTTCCCGATGTGTTTAACCTCATAAGCCTTCTTTCTTAACTATTAAAAACAAAAAAATGAAAAAGTTTTTGTACAGTGCACTGGGCCTGGCACTGATATTCGCCAGCTCGTGTAAAAAGGACAATTTCAATGCTCAAAAGGAACTGATTAGTGGAGGCGCCTCTGGTGTGGATACACTGGTGGGAGAGATTTCTGTTAATACTACTGTTACCAGAACCACTTACCTGGAAGGCGTTGTGTACGTTAAACCGGGTGTTACATTGACAGTCAATGCCGGCGTTACCATCAAAGGAAGCCTGGGCAGCGGTGTACTGGATTCCGTTCACCTGGAAACCAACAAAGGTACCTTAGTGGTTGAAAAAGGGGCTAAGCTCATTGCTAACGGAACTCCCACTTCTCCCATCATCTGGACTTCTCCCAAACCCGCCGGTACTCGTGCTCAGGGCGACTGGGGCGGTCTGGTGCTTTTGGGTCAGGCCCCCATTCATACTGCTACCGGAGGTACTACCAACACTTTCGAAGCGCTGCCTTCTTCCGATCCGAGAAACTCTTATGGCGGCACCAATCCTGCAGACAATTCAGGATCGGTTACCTATAACCGTTTTGAATTCGGCGGCGGCCTCGTGCTGAAAGTAAATCAGGAAATAAACGGAGTTACCTTCTGCGGCGTTGGAAACGGAACTACTTTCAACCATGTTGAAGTAACCAACGGCGGTGATGATGGTTTCGAATGGTTCGGCGGCACTGTTAACGCCGATCACCTGATTTCATTCAATCCCAGGGATGATGAATTCGATTTCGATGAAGGATACAGCGGCAACCTCCAGTTCATCATCGGATATCGCGTTAATCTCAACGATGTATCCGGTTCTCACGGCATTGAAGCCGATAACGATGCAAACGCAACAAACGGAACTCCGCACACCACTCCGTTCATAGCCAATGCTACTTTTGTTGGACCTGCCGACACTACCAGCGGCATCGGCCCGGGCAACTACTACGATGGCGAAATTTTCCTCAGAAGGAATGTAAGACTGAGACTGGTTAACTCCCTGATCATTGCCCAGAAACAACCTTGGGCTTTGGTAACCACTCAGACTACAGGCCCACTGGTAGCCAGCGTAGCAGCCCTTTCAGATTCTATTGTAATTGGATACAATATCTGGCAAACCAATTCGGCTCACCCTGTGATCAGGTCTACCACCGAAGGCAATCCTGCTACCGGTCCTGATGATCCCACTACGCTTGCCAAGCTGAGCAATCTTAACAACACTGCTCTCGCTTCTCTCAATGATTTCAAACTGGATGGAACACTTACTCCTCTTGCCGGTTCTCCTGCATTGAGCGGTGGTGTTAACCTGGCTGCTCTCGGCCTGACCCAGTTTGTAGGAACAACTCAGCGTGGTGCTGTGATCACTACAGACAAATGGACTTCAACCGGAAGCTGGCTCTCAATCGCACTTAACTAAGGCATAATAAAGTTTTATTTTCGAATAAGCATCTTCGTAAGTTCTTTTTCTGCTGAAAGCCGTCTCGCCTTTAGGCGAGACGGTCTTTTTTTATGCCGGTTAATAAATAAAGACGTTAATTTAACCCAATTGCTTTCGATCCGTCAATGCTTGCCTTTGATTATGATCTTTCCGACGATGATTATACATACTGATCACTACATATTTCCCCATGGAAAGAAATCTCCGTACCGTAAAGAAGCGGGTAAATGAATAGATAAAATAAAATTTCAGGATAGTGCGATAAGGATAGTCAAGATTGAACAGGCGATAAAGAAATACCTGCAGCGATTGCCAGTGATGGGCATTGTAGGTTGAAACAGGAAGATCATAAATGGAAACGGGTAGCCGGTGTTTCCATTTTTTACTCACGCGAATGGCGCTGTCGATCCATTTCCGGTCGGGCGTTCCTTCGGAGAAATGATGGATCACGATATCGAACACAACATACAGATCATACTTTGTATTCACCTGCAGCGAATAATCGATATCATAACCATGAAAGCCGGTAAAATGGACTTCATCGAACTTAAACTGGTCGAAAATATCCTTCCTCGTGCAAAGCCATACGCCATCGAGCACTGCTACTTTTTTTTTAATGCCGGGAACAGCAGTGTTGGTTATTACGATCCGGTCGGCAGGCGCCATGTTGAATTTATAATGCTGAACAAGATTGATCTCATTGGAAACAATGGGAACCGACCAGGAAGACGGAACGAGGCTTTTGGCATCTCCCCCTGCTATTCCCAATAAACCGGTCTGCCTGTCGGCAAGATGATCGCAAGCCAGTTTGCCCCAGCCCTTTGTTTCAAAAAAAGCATCCTCATGCATGAAACAGAGAAAAGGAAATTTAGCTTTGGCGCCTCCTTCATTGTATGCCTTGCAAATACCATATTGATTTTTGGAATTGTCTATGGCAATTACCTCATACGGAATGCCGATGGTTTCTTCAATGTTTTTTTTGAGGTTGGCCAGTGAAGCCGGGTTTACAGAACAAATGATTACAGACATCATAATGCCGTTCAAAACTATTGCCTTTTGCTTCATTAAGCCGGAACAGCCAAAATGTTTACATTAATTTAAAATGCCGGCCCGCATGTAAACAGAAATTTTATTGTATTTAGCCGGAAGAATTGCTGATATTGAAAAGCGCATACTGCATCGTGATTACCTATAACGGCATGCAATGGATCGAAAAATGCCTGAATAGCCTGCTGGGCAGCAGCTATCCCGTTCATGTTGTGGTGATCGATAACGGATCGAAAGACGAGACCCTTCCTTTTATCGGCCACCATTTTCCGCAGGTGCAATTGATAGAAACCGGGAAGAACCTGGGTTTCGGGCAGGCGAATAATATCGGACTTGCACTCGCTATCAAGAACAATGCGGATCATGTGTTCCTGCTTAACCAGGATGCTTATGTTGAGCCGGATACCATTTCATCACTGATCCGGGTACAGAACGAAAATCCCGGGTTCGGCATTTTAAGCCCGCTTCATTTCAACGGCCAGGGTTCTGCTTTGGATGCTTATTTCCTTAATTATCTTATTGAATCGGATAAGCATGCGCTTGAACAGATCAAAGACCATTCATTGATCAGCACGCGCTTCGTGAATGCTGCTGCCTGGCTGATGACAACAGCATGCATCCGGCAGACCGGCGGATTCGATCCCATTTTTTTTCATTATGGTGAAGATCAGAACTATGCCCGGCGCGCACTGTTTCATGGATTCAAGATCGGCATCTATACGGGAGCCAGGATTTATCACGACAGGGAGCAGCGCATTGCAAAACCCGACAGCGCCGAAGCCATACGCAAAAAAGACTGGATCCATTTTTTAAACCAGGCCTGCGATATCAACAAACCACAGTACATGCCCCTGATTGCCCGCCGGCTGCTGAGGTATTCGGTTCAACTTGTGCCCGCCTTGCTTTCATTCAACAAAACCCGGATAGCATATAACTTTTTTATGGCAAGAAAAATCGCTGCTTCCATACCGCAGATTGCGAAGAGCCGTAAAATATCATTGACTGCAGGCATGCCTCATCTGCAACCCGATCCAAAATGGTAAAACAATCATTGATCTTCCGGCGAAAGTCCCAGCCGCCTGGAAATATTGGAGCTGAACTTGTTCAGCGGATCATATTTCTGCTTGATCTGCACCCACTCGTGGTATTGCGGATACATGGCCTTGAATTTTTTTTCTTCAAGCAGGGCATCTTTGCCGAGATAAAGCCTGCCTCCGGCTTCCAGCACTTTATCGTCGAGGCGGGGAGTAAAGGAAAGCAGTTTAGGAGTAACGGGAAAATCGATGGCCAGCGTATAGCCTTTGAACGGAAAAGACAGAATGCCCTGCCCTTCACCCATTCTTTTGAATACATTTAAAAAAGGCGTGCATCCCGATCCGGCGATCATTTCTAAAATTTCGGTCAGGTTTTTCTTTCCGTTATCTTCCGGTATCACGAATTGATATTGAATAAAGCCTCTTTTGCCGTAACCTCTGTTCCAGTTATTAATGGCATCCAGCGGAAAGAAAAATTTTTCATAATGCACAAAATCCTTGGGAGAGTTTTGAACATAAGCTATGATGCGGTTAAGTATCTTTACCGTAAATCCATTCAACGCAAAAGAGGGGAGGAATACCGGCAGCGTCAGCTTTCCTTTGGGATGCAGCTTCAGCGGGTCTTTTTTCAGCTTGTCGGGAAGATCGCTGAGCATGGCGGCATTGCCGAATGTGATCACCCCGCTTCCCAGCTTTTCATTTTTGGCCAGCGCATCGATCCAGGCTACTGAATAATTGTATTCATGGTCGTGCTTGTCGAGCGTTTCCAGCATGTGATCCAGGTTGCGGATCACCACGGATTTTTGCCTGAAATAAGTGGTCTCGATCTTTCTCAGTTGCATGGTAACGGTGAGGATTATCCCAAGCAGGCCGAGGCCCCCGAAATTAGCCCAGAACAGATCGGCATTTTCAGTGCGTGATGCATTGAGTATCCTTCCGTCCGATAAAAGAATGGTGAAAGAAATGATGCAATTCACGAAAGAGCCGTCGATATGATGCGCCTTTCCATGAATATCGTTGGCAATGGCGCCGCCGATGGTAACGAACTTGGTGCCCGGGCAGATCATGGGAAACCATCCTTTGGGTGCAAATACGGAAATGATCTCTTCCAGGCTTACGCCTGCCTCGCATTCCAGTATGCCGTTATTTTCATCCCAGGATAAAAAATGATTGAGCCTGGTGCAAAGGGCTACATAATGATCATCGTTCAACGCCTGGTCGCCATAGCTTCTGCCGAGGCCGCGGGCGATCAGCTTGTCTTCCTGAATGCTTTCTTCCAGATCTGTTTCATTGCGCGGCGTCAGCACGGTCGATTCACCTATGGGATAATTGCCCCAGCCGGCCAGTTTTTCTTTTTTATTCGGTAGCATGAAAAGGGGTTTGACGTTACTGCTAATCGGCAATAACCAGAGCAAAAAATATTTATTTTTTTACGTGTAAAATTACCTAAAGACTTTAATCTCCCCAAAGCTTATTCCGGGTAAACCGGCCTGCCCGTTTATATTTTTATTTTGTTTAGGAGCCAGCCTGAAAAATCAAAATATTTCAATAATTGTTTCTCATATCTATCCTGCTTGATCAAGTCAATTTCCCGGAGAAATTGCCGGCGCTCATTGTCGGGTATTCTTTTGCTGGTTTTATTAGGCCATGCTGCGATAAACTTCAACAGAATACTTTCTGTACGCAGGAGAGCCTGGCTTTTCCGGAAGAACCTTTTATAAGAACGGATTTCGTGCTCGAGATAATCGCTGTCTCCGTTTTCATAATAGACCATTATATTGAGCAGCCTGGTGGCTCTGTAAATGAAAAGCCAGGGCAGGGGTTTGTATAATTGCATAGCCTTTCCGATATAATAGTGAGCCTTTTTCAATTCCTTGTTTCCAAAATAAGTAAGACTGCAATAAAAATA
>CAYYZJ010000769.1:0-6189 GCA_964475615.1 uncultured Flavitalea sp.
TAAACGGGTAATGCCGCCGAGGATAACCTGCACCAGCAACATAATAACGCCGAGCAATACCCAGTTGGCTACTGCGCGCGAAGAGGTATTCATAGCGCGAAGGTAGCACTAAACTTATAACGCTGAACGCTAAACGCGGAACGCTGAACGCGCATGACAAAACGCAGCAAGTAGTATAAAGCGTTCTGCGTTCCGCGTTTAGCGTTCAGCTCAATGAGGTAATCGCTCCCGAAACCTTCCATACACCCAGGTTCCTGCAATGGCGCTGAGCAGTGTTACAATAACGACAGTGGTGCCTGCACCGATCTGCGCAAACAGCGGGCCGGGGCAGGCGCCGGTCAGGGCCCAGCCCAATCCGAATAAAAGTCCTCCGAAAATTTGTCCCTTGTGAAATTGCTTTGGATAAAGCACGATCCTTTCGCCGGAAATGGTCTTGACCCTGAATTTTTTGATGATGAATATGGAGATCATCCCCACTATCACGGCGGAACCGATCACGCCATACATGTGGAAGCTTTGCAGGCGGAACATTTCCTGTATGCGGAACCAGGAAATGACCTCCGATTTCACCAATATGATCCCAAAAAACAAACCGGCGATCCCGTATTTGAGATTATGCCATGCGGGATGCTGCGGCTTCGGTTGATTGATTGCCGCTTCGTCCAGAGAGCGGACTTCAAAATCGGTATTGACCTCCTTTATGACCGTTTCCATAATCAAGATTGTAAGATGAATGGAAGAATAAGATTAGCCATGATGAAACCGCCGATCATGAAACAGATGGTAGCCACCAGCGAAGGCCATTGCAGGTTCGATAAACCCATGATGGAATGGCCCGATGTGCAGCCTCCTGCATAGCGGGTGCCGAGGCCTACCAAAAAGCCGCCAACCACGGTGAGCAGCAAGCCTTTTGCAGTAAGCAGGGCCTGCCAGTTGAACAGGTCTGCTGGCATCAGCCCCGCAAAGTCCTTAACTCCATATTGTTTCAGCTTCGTAACCAGCGCGGGGTTGAGCTGCACAGGCTCCGGATTTTTTAAAAAATGGATGGCCAGAAAAGCGCCGGTCAGTATGCCTGCAACAAAGAAAAGATTCCATGCCTCCTTTTTCCAGTCGTATCGGAAGAAAGGAATCCTGCCAGGAAAGCAGGCAGCGCAAATATGGCGGAGCGAAGAGGAGATGCCGAATGTTTTATTGCCCATCAGCAGCAATGCCGGAACAGTGAGGCCGATCAGCGGGCCCGAAATGTACCAGGGCCATGGATGCCTTAAATACTCTACAAATTTCATAGACTTATTTGATCGTGAAGTTAGCGAATTCCACATCAGTATGTGCATAAACTTTTTTCAGAATGAACATCGGCTCATCTTATTTTTGAAAAAAAAATCCTCTTGCTCAAGATACAATACCAGGAACAACTGTTGCCCGAAGCAGGCTGCGATGAAGCAGGACGCGGATCCTTTGCAGGCCCTGTTTTTGCAGCAGCAGTGATCCTGCCTCCCGGTTTTTTTCATCCCCTGCTCAATGATTCCAAGCAGGTGAAAGAAGAAGACCGAAATGAGCTGAGGATTTTTATCGAAGAGCATGCCATAGCCTTCAGCGTGGCTAAAGTAGATCATAAGGAAATAGACAGGATCAATATATTGAGGGCTTCCTTCAAGGCCATGCATCTGGCCATCAGGAAGCTGAAGGTTAAACCCAGCCTTTTGCTGATAGATGGAAACCGGTTCACCAGATATCCGAGGATCCCGCATCAATGCATTGTAGACGGCGATGCTACTTATTCCTCCATTGCTGCTGCCAGCATATTGGCCAAGACCTACAGGGATGAATATATGCGCCAGCTTCATGAAAAATTCCCCCATTACAATTGGTTCAGCAATAAAGGATATGGTACTCCCGAGCACAGGGAGGCCATTGAAAAATTCGGCTTGTGCAAATACCACCGCAAAAGTTTCGACATCCTTCCCCCGCAGCTTGAAATGGAACTGTTATGAGCGTTCATCTCCTATCTTTGCGGCTAATTTGCCGGTATGATATTCCCGCAAGATCTGATTTTGGAAGATGAAAGGGCATTGCTTCGTCCGCTGCAGGAAGCCGATCTCGAATTCCTGCTCCCTTACGCATTGAATGAACCGGAGATCTGGACTTATTCTTTTATTTCCCCTGCCGGCAGAGAAGGCATGAAGCAATATATAAAGACCGCCATTGCGCAGCGGGCGCAGAAAAAAGAATACCCTTTTATTGTGTTCGACAAAAAGGCCGGCAAATACGCAGGCAGCTCGCGGTTCTACGATATACAGCCCGATAACCTGACAACACAGTTGGGATATACCTGGTATGGGAAAGCGTTTCAGCGAACCGGGCTGAACCGCCATTGCAAATGGCTGATGCTGGGCTATGCGTTCGAAACCTGGGGCATGGAAAGAGTGGAATTCAGGGCCGATGCAAAAAACCAGCGATCCATTGCTGCCATGAAAGCGATCGGTTGCGTTGAGGAAGGCATCCTGCGAAGCCACGGCCCTTCCAGCGTAGGAGGCCGAAGGGATTCCATCGTGCTTTCCATTCTAAAGGAAGAATGGTTCGGCGGAGTAAAAGAAAATCTCCGAAAAAAAATCTACCCATAACCATACATCCCACCTCTCATTCCCCGCATCTCGTATCCCGCATCCCATCACACCTCCACCCATTCCCCCAACCCCATTCTCTTCAACACCGGTTCTCCGCTGCTGCAATCTATAATAGTGGAAGGAACCGTGCCGCCTATTCCTCCGTCGACCACAATATCGACCAGCTTCCCGAATTTTTCATGAATGAGCTGCGGATCGGTATATTCTTCAACCATCTCACCGGGCAGCGAAGTGCTGAGTATGGGATGACCCAGTTCTTTTATAATGGAACGTGCAATGATATTATCGGGAATGCGCAGGCCGATGGTATTTTTTTTATTTTTCAGGATCCTGGGAACCTGCTTGCTTGCCGGAAGAATAAAAGTATAAGGTCCGGGCAAACAGGTTTTAAGCAAACGATACACCGGAGTGGAAATGCTCTTGGTATACTTGCTGAGATCGCTGAGATCGTAGCAGATGAAAGATAGCTGCGCCTTGGCAGGATCGATGTTCTTGATGCGGCAGATGCGTTCAATGGCCTTTTGCTGAAAGATATCGCAGCCCAGTCCGTAAATGGTATCTGTAGGATAAATGATCACCGCGCCTTCCTGCAAGCGGCTGCAGATGGTCTGAATATTCCGCGGCTGTGGATTCTCGTGATGAAGATGCAACAGCATATACAAAATAACAATAATTATAGCGGTATGGATTGACTATTGTACCGCAAGAATCCGGCCGATAACAACATTTTCTTAACATCTATTTAATATTAACTTTACCGCAAAATTTTCGTGCCATGGATTTGAAAGTAGTGGATACTGTAGAGACCATTACCGGCGAGGATTTCAGGAAGCATTATTATCTTCCCATGAAACCGCTGATCATCAGGGGGCTTTCCAGGCAATGGCCTGCTTATCGCAAATGGAACTGGGATTTTTTCAAGGATCTGGTAGGCGAAGTGAAAGTGGGCGTATATAATAATATGAAGAGTGATGCCTATACGCCCATCAATACAGCCGACGATTACATGAAATTCGGCGAATACATCGATATGGTTCGCAAGGGGCCTGCGCAATGGCGGATCTTTTTATTCAATATTTTCGATCATGCCCCGGAGATCACCAACGATTTTACCTGGCCCGAGCACCTGGCCAAAGGGTTTGTAAAACGGTATCCCATGCTTTTTGTGGGAGGGGAAGGATCCGTTACCCACATGCATTTCGACATAGACCTCTCGCATATTTTTCATACCCAGTTCATAGGCCGCAAGCGAGTATTGCTTTTTCCCTTTGAAGAGCAGCACAAAATTTACCGCAAGCCCTGGGAGGTGCTGAGCCTGGTGAACTTCGAAAAATATTTCGACGAAACGCAGAGCAAACTTGATCCGGAACAATATCCCGCATTGAAGCTGGCCAAGGGTTATGAAGTGATCCTGGAGCATGGCGATACGCTGTTTATGCCGGCAGGCTACTGGCATCACATGGAATATCTCGACAGTGGCTTTGCCATGAGCCTGAGGGCTTTACAGTCATCGGTCACCGGCAAGCTCAAGGGAGCCTGGTGCCTGCTGGGGATGCGTGGCATCGACACATTGATGAAAAAAACGGCCCCGGACTGGTGGTATAAGTATAAGAAAGAAAAAACTTTTGCGGCCGCCGCGAAAGAATTAGGTGTGAGGTAGAAGGTTGAAGGTAAAAGGTAGAAGGTGCGAACTAAAGGGCCTTATACCTTGTACCTTACACCTTTTACCTCTTTCTTAAAAATTCTTTAAAAAAAATATTGCTTTTTAAGAAAACTGTCTTTATTTTTATACGCTTATTCAATTGTCGTGAATAAGTAACCCTTAGATGCCGTTCCTATCCAATTTCCGGTTCTGATTCCAATCTCCAGCATTCCAGATGACTTATTGAAGAGTGCATCTTCTTAACGCATCTATTATAGCGTTACCCTTTTTATATTTTGTTTTTATGGATTTCCGGTTATCCCGGAGTTGAGTAAGAATACCATTAGGCGGTTTAAAGAAGAACGTTTATTCAACAGCAGATCGTAATTCGATGAAAAATACTCAATACCTTTCTTTTTGTGGTTTCAGAGGTAAGCACAGGCCGGCGATGTCTATCGCTGGCTCTTTTTTTTAAATGATACCATGAACACAAAACATTCGCTGTGAAAAAACCAATAAAAAAGTCCCCCGGATTTCGGGGGATTTATTTTGCAGAAGGATCTTAATGATAGTGCTCAGCTCATGCGATCGTCCAGGTTTCATTGCCGCGCAGGAGCTTATCCAGGTTCCCTTTGCCCTTGCTGCTGATCACTTCTTCGATCTGTAAATTCATCATCTCTTCATAGCAGGGTCTTTCGGTTTCATAGAACACGCCGAACGGCCTCGGCAAATGTCCTTCCAGGCGGGGATCATCGAACATACGAACGAGGATCTGTGCTTTATAAAAATCTTTTTCATCATGGATCCAGCAATCGCCGGCGCTGATGCCATTGCCCAGCTCTACCACTACCGGCTTGAACCCATCGAGCCTGATCCCTTTATTTTGACCGGCCCCGAAAACAAGCGGCTTGCCTTGTTCCAGGAAAAGGGTTTCCTGCGGCTTGGTTGCCTTTTCCGTAAATATCTCGAAAGCGCCGTCGTTGAAAATATTGCAGTTCTGATAAATTTCCAGGAAAGAAGCGCCTTTATGCTGATGGCTTCTGATCAGCATTTGCTGGAGATGCTTTGGATCGCGATCCATGCTTCGCGCAATGAAAGTAGCATCCGCTCCCATGGCCAGCGCCAATGGATTAAAAGGATGGTCGATGCTTCCGAAAGGGGTCGACTTGGTGACCTTGTTCGTTTCCGAAGTGGGTGAATACTGCCCCTTGGTGAGCCCGTAGATCTGGTTATTGAACAGCATCACATTCACATCGAAGTTCCGGCGCAATAAATGGATGGTATGATTGCCGCCTATGCTCAGTCCGTCGCCATCTCCGGTAACGATCCATACGCTCAGCTCAGGGCGGGTGGCCTTGAGGCCCGATGCAATGGCAGTGGCGCGCCCATGGATGGAATGCATGCCGTAGGTATTCATATAATAAGGAAAGCGGCTGCTGCATCCGATGCCGGAAATGATCACGATATTTTCACGGGCAATGCCCAGGGTAGGCATGATCTTCTGCACCTGGGCCAGTATGGAATAATCTCCGCAACCCGGGCACCAGCGGACTTCCTGGTCGGTGGCAAAATCTTTCGCCGTTAACGCCGGTTGAGGAGGAGTAGTTGTTTCACTCATTGTAATATATTCTGTGCAAAGTTAAGAAGGTAAATGCAAAAGGCATCCCGGCATTTTCAGTACTGCACCTGCCTGCTGAAGGGCATGAAAGACAGTTCCATCAGCTTCAAATGCTGCCTGGCGAAAGGAATGCCGATGATGGTAATGAAGAGGATGGCGGCAAAAACAAGATGAATGAAAGCCGTATACAATCCGCCGAAAAGAAGCCAGATGATATTGCAAAAAACGGTAAGGCAGCCATCGCTGTTCTTCACAGGCACTACCTGCTTGCCGAAAGGCCAGAGCACGAGGCCGGCCAGCTT